>NZ_JBEXDT010000015.1:0-105778 GCF_040605905.1 Nonomuraea sp. NPDC005501
ACCAGAACCTCTCCAGTCCGGAGAAGTCCGTAATCTCGCTCATTCCGTACTTGTCGGCAAGATCCTGACGAATAGCGAAGTGGTGGAAGCGAGCGACCGAGTTGATCTGCGGAAGGCCGTACAGCTTGCCGCCCCAGCGGTTCAGCTCGATGATTCTCGGGTCGATCGTGGCGGTCAGGTTGGGGTACTTGCCGCTGGACAGCAGGCCGCTCAGCTCGACGATCGAGCCGCTGGCCGCGAGCTGGGACATGTTGAGCCAGCGCGCCTGCAGCGCGGTGTCGAACTTCTCCCCCGCGGTGAACTTCAGCAGCGCCTGCTGACCGTAGTTGGCCCACGGGATGAACTGCGGCTTGACGGTGAAGCCCAGATCGGCCTGGAGCTTCTTGTTGACCTCGGCCAGGACGGCGTCCCAGCCGGCCGGCACGTCGCCGGGAAGCAGCAGGCTCAGCGCGAGCGCTCCGCCGCTCTGGGCGCCGCCGCCGGCCTGCGGCTTCTGGTCCGAGCAGGCGGCGAGGAGGGCGGCGAGGGACAGGCCGCCGCCGGTGGCCAGCAGGCGGCGCCGCGACATGATGGGGTGGGACACGGTTACTCCTGAGATGCGGGGAGCGGAATCAGCCCTTGGTGGCGCCGAGGGTGATGCCCTTCACGAAGTAGCGCTGGGCGAAGGGGTAGGCGAGCAGGATCGGGCCGATGGTGACGGCGGTGAGGGCCAGCCGGAGCTGGTAGACGGGGGTGGCCGCCTCGGCGAGCTGCGGCAGCATCTGCGTGAACGAGACGTTGGAGATGAGGTTCTGCAGCACGAGGGGGAGCGGGAACTTGTGCACGTCGTCGATGAACAGCAACGCCATGAACCAGTCGTTCCAGTAGTGCACGGCGTAGAAGAGGCCGATGACGGCCAGGATCGGCTTGGACAGGGGCAACGCGATCGTGAAGAAGATGCGCAGCTCCCCCGCGCCGTCGATCTTGGCCGATTCGAAGATCGACTCGGGGAGCTGGCGGAAGGCGTTGACCTGGACGAACACCAGGAACGGCATGACGAGCAGCGGCAGGATCACCGCGAAGTAGCTGTTCTGCAGCTTCAGGTACTGCGTGACCAGCAGGTAGAGGGGTACCAGGCCGCCGGAGAACAACATCGGCAGGTACGCGAAGACGGTCAGCGGCCGGCTGATGCCGGGCAACCGGCGGGCGATCACCCAGCTCAGCCCCGAGGTCACCGCCAGGGACAGGGCCGTCCCCACGACCGTGATGAAGACGCTGGCGACGTAGGCGTCCAGCACCGCAGGACCCGTGAAGATCATCTTGTAGGCGGTGAGGTCGAAGTCGGCGGGGAACAGGCTGTACCCGGTCGTGGCCAGCTGCGACTCGCTGGTGAACGAGCCCGAGATGATCATCCAGAACGGGATCGCGCAGGCGAACACGGCGAAGGCCACGCCGATGACGCTGACGACGGTGAACGGTTCCAGCTTCTTGGCGCTCATAGGATGCTGGTCTCCTTGGAGTACTTGCGCTGGATCAGCACCGCGATCACCACGAGGACGAAACCCACCACCGACTGGAACAGGCCGACCGCGGCGGTGGTGCCGAAGTCGCCGAGCTGGCGCAGGGCGCGGAAGACGTAGGTGTCGATGACGTCCGTGCTGTCGAACAGGGTGCCCTGGTCCCCGACGATCGCGTAGATGGTGCCGAAGTCGCCGTAGAAGATGCGGCCGACCCCCAGCACCAGCAGGACCGCCGTGGTGGGCTTCAGCAGCGGGAGGGTGATGCGCCAGGCCATCTGGGCCCGCGAGGCTCCGTCGATCATCCCGGCCTCGTAGACCTCCTCGGGGATGCCGGTGATCGCGGCCAGGAAGATGACGCTCAGGTAGCCGCCGAGCTGCCAGATCTTCACCACGGTGAGGATCCACGGCCACGGTCCCGGCTCCGTGTACCAGTCGACCGAGGGGAAGCCGAGGCCCCCGAGGGCGTCGTTGACGGCCCCGCCCCCGCCGGAGGTCCCGGCCAGCAGCACCTGCAGGATGATGCTGATCACGACCGGGGAGACGAAGTAGGGGAAGAAGACGACGGACTGGGAGACCCGCTTGAAGAAGGTGCTGCGGATCTCGTTCAGCATGATCGCCAGGATGATGCCGGCGGCCAGCGTCGCGGTCAGGAACAGGATGTTGAGGAAGAGGGTGTTGAACAGGATCCTCGCCGCGTCCCCGGACTCCAGGAAGTAGGCGAAGTTCTCCCAGCCGTTCCACGGGCTGTCGAAGATCCCCAGATTGACGTCGAACTGCTTGAACGCCACCACCAGACCGGCCATCGGCAGGTAGTTGAAGACCAGGAAGTAGACGACCGCCGGCAGCGCGAGCAGCCCGATGATCCCGTTGGTGCGGGCCGCTCCGAGCCGGACACGGCGCCTGCCCGGCGGCCCGGAAGGCGGTCTCGTCTGAGGCTCTTGCCTCGTCTGTAGCGTGCTCATCACCGAAGTCCCGTCGCGAGGCGGCAGCAGATGGTTTCGACGTTGATAGAAACCGGTAGCTGCGAACGCTACGTCGGAGCGGCAGGCACGTTCAAGGTTGCGTTACGGAGACGTTACACAACGACCTCGAAGGACCTGAGCATCCTGGTGCGGGACTTGCTTGATCGCTCACGGCGGACCGTTGACCACGTACAGCCGTGCTCCTAGATTAGAAACCGGTCTCTATCCGAATGGAGGGCTTTCCCTGTGTCCCCACGCCCGAAGGCGCTGTTCGCCATGAGCGAGGAACATCTCGCCCTGCTCTTCCCCGCGCCCCTGCTGCGGCGGCTGGACACGCTGGCCGACATCGACGTCACCCTGGTGGCCGAGCGCTTCGACGATCCGCGCCTGCCGCTGGCCGACACCGAGATTCTCCTCACCGGCTGGGGCTGCCCGCCGCTCGACGAGGCACTGCTGGCCGCCGCCCCGCGCCTGCGCGCCGTGCTGCACGCGGCCGGCTCGGTGAAGAGCCTGGTCACGCCCGCCTGCTGGGAACGCGGCCTGCTGGTCTCCTCGGCCGCCGCGGCCAACGCGGTCCCGGTGGCCGAGTACACCGTCGGCGCGATCCTGCTGGCCGGCAAGGGCGTCTTCGCCCTCAACGAGCGCTACCGGCGCGAACGCGCCTTCACCCTGGCCAAGATCGAGCAGGGCATCGGCAACAACGGCCGCCGGGTGGGCATCGTGGGCGCCTCCCGTATCGGCCGCAAGGTCCTCGAACTGCTGGCGCCGTACGACCTGGACCTTTGCCTGTACGACCCCTACACGCGGATTCCGGGCGTGCCGCAGGCGTCCTTGGAGGAGTTGCTGCGCCGCAGCGACATCGTCAGCCTGCATGCCCCCGCCACCCCCGAGACCTGGCACATGCTCGACCGCGAGCGGCTGGCGCTGATGCCGGACGGCGCGGTGCTCATCAACACCGCGCGCGGGTCGCTGGTCGACACCGACGCGCTGGTCACCGAGCTCAGGTCCGGACGGCTGTCCGCGATGCTCGACGTCACCGAGCCGGAACCGCTGCCGTCCGACTCTCCCCTGTTCGACCTGCCCAACGCCTTCCTCACCCCGCACATCGCCGGCTCGCACGGCAACGAGCTGTCGCGGATGGGCGCCGCCGTCGTGGAGGAGCTGGAACGGCTGAGCGCCGGGCTGCCGCTGGCGCACCGGGTGAACCACGCCGACCTGGACCGAGTGGCCTGATGGGACGGCGCGGCCTTCCGGATCGCCGGGGACCGCGGCTCCGTGTGGCGCGGGAGCGCGTCGTCCGCGACAATCGAGCTGCTTCGACGCGCCGTGTCCGCCGGTCTTCCCGTCCGCTGCCGAGACCGGCCCGGCCACGCTTCGCGTGGTGCTGCGCGAGCCGTGCTCAGCACCACCGCTTCGCCTGACGACTGAGGAAAGGTGCGCCTTGCCACGAAAGCCGGGAAATCCACAGCACGCCGCGCCCACGCCGCGGAAGGCTGCCGTGGACGACGACGAGCGCGCCACCATCCGTGACGTCGCCGCCCGGGCCGGAGTCTCCGCCTCCACCGTCTCCCGGGTGATCAAGGGCGACTACCCGGTCGCGCAGGCCACCCGCACCCGCGTGCTCCGCGCCATGCGCGAGCTGGACTACGTCCTCAACGTGCACGCCCGCGCCCTGTCCGGAGCCAGCACCCAGATGGTCGCCTTCGTGCTCGACGACGTCACCGGCCCCTCCTTCGCCTACGTCGCCAAGGGCGTCGAGCAGCAGGCCACCGCCGAGGGCCGGCTGTGCATGGTCTGCACCACGCACGGCGATCCGGAGCGGGAGCTGCGGGTGGTGGAGGCCATGCGCGAGCAGCGCGCCGACGCGGTGATCCTGGTCGGCGGCGGCTCGGCCGACGACGCCTACCGCCGGCGCATGACGCACTTCGCGCACGCCCTGGACAAGGCCGGCTCCCGGCTCGTGCTCTGCGGTCGTCCGCCGCTCGGCGACGACGTGCCGACCACCGTGGTCGAGTACGACAACGAGGCCGGCGCCTACGCCATGACCAGCCACCTGCTCTCCCACGGCCACCGCCGGATCGTCTACCTCGGCGCCGCCACCGCCGACGACCAGAACACCACCAAGATCATCCGTGTGCGGGGTTTCCGCCGCGCGCACGAGGACCACGGCGTGCCCCACGACCCGGACCTCGTCCTGCCCTGCTCCTTCTCCCGCAGCGCCGGCTACGAGGCCACCAGGCGCCTGCTGGCGGCCGGGACCGAGTTCACCGCGATCTTCGCGGGTACCGACATGGTCGCCGCCGGGGTGCTGGCCGCGCTGCGCGAGGCGGGTGTGCGGGTGCCCGAGGACGTGTCGGTCGCGGGCTACGACGACATCCCGCTCGCCGCCGACCTGGTGCCCGGACTCACCACGGTGCACATCCCCACCGAGGAGCTGGGCCGCACGGCCGTACGGCTGGCGCTGGACCTCAGCCAGCCGCAGCATGTCGTCCTGGGCACGCACATCGTGGTCCGCGGCTCGGTCGGCAGGAGGGCCGTCACGCCTCACTAGTCTCCGGCGCGGCCTGACCATGAGCACGGCGTCGGCGTCCCGGCGAGGACCGGGCTCCGCTCCCGTGCGGCAGACGGAAGGTGCCCGGCGGGTCAGGCGGCGGCGGTCAGGCGGGCCTCGGTCGTCTGCGTCAGCACGGCGCGTGCCACCGCGTCCGCCTGGCCGAGCATGGCGGCGTCGCCTCCCGGGCGGGCGAACCCGGCGGCGCCTCCCGCCGTCCACGGCCCCAGGGCGAAACGGCGGGGATGGACGTCGCCCGCCCGGCCGACCACCCGGCGGTCCGCCAGGCGCACGTCCAGCAGACCCCCGGTGTCCCGGCACTCGCCCCGGGCGTACAGACCGGCGATCAGCGGGTCGGCGGCGCGGCTCACGTCCGGCTCGGGCAGCCGCGCCTCGACCAGGACCCGCGCGCTCACCGAGCCCGGCACGGCGGTGCCGGACGCGCGCCAGCCGGCGAGCCGCTCGTCCTGCTCCACGCGGAGGCCACCGCCGAGGAACGTGACGACCCCCGCCCTGGCCAGCGCCCGCAGCTCGGCCAGCCGGGACACGGGGGGACCGCCGGTCAGGAAGCGGAACAGCCGCTCGAACCACGGATCGGGCGCCCTGTCCGCCAGGACGGCGCGGGCGGAGAGGAGGCCGTGGATCATGGCCAGGTCCGCGCTGTTGGCCGGGTCCGACCGCCGCTCCAGTCCGGCGGCCAGGTAGCCGTGCATCCAGCGTTGCAGCCCGGCCAGGTCGCCGAAGCGCATGCCGTGCAGCGGCCGTTCCAGCCGGTCCAGGTTCAGCCGGTCCGCGAAGCGGGACACGGACCTGGTGACCAGCGCCCGCATCTCCTTGCCGCCCCACTCGGCCCGTTCGAAGACGGCCTCGAAGGCGTCCCAGCCCATCCGGGTCCGCCCCGGGTGCGCGGTGAACAGCTCGTGGTAGTACGTGTACGCCAGCTCCTTGGCGACGGCCTGCCGCAGCTCCTCCGGCGGGGTGGCGGAGGTGAGGAATCTGGGCAGGACGGGCGGCGGCCCGGTGCGCGGGCGGCCCGGGGCGGCCTGGTAGGGCACGCCGCGCCGCGAGCCCACGTACAGCAGCGGCTCGGCGCCTCCGGGCAGGTAGACGAGCTCGCCCCCGCGCCCGCTCGTGAACCGGCCGCCCCGCTGCGCGGTGAGCAGCGCCACGAGCCCGGCGCCGCGCACCAGCACCGGCTCGCCCGCCGGGAGCTGCTCCGGACCGGGGCCGGCCGCGTCCCCCGAGGGCAGGTACAGGAGCCCGTGGCGGGCGGCGAAGGCGGCCTGCCCGGCCTCGTCCGGCGACGGCCGCACGCCGTGATGTCCCTGCGCCAGGATGACCGCGTCGGCGTCCAGCCGGCTCCCGCCGGACAGCTCCACCCGCTCCCGGCCCGCGGCTCCGGTGAGCCCGACCGCCCGTTCCCGGTGCAGGTGCACCCGGACGCCGCGCGGCGCCCCGCGCACGGCCCGCTCGAACGCGTCCGCGGAGACGGTCACGTCGCCGGCCGCCGAGGTGGCGAGGAGCCGCTCCGGCTGTCCGGCGCTCAACACGCGGCCCGCGCCGTGCGGGTACGGGTCCACCACGTGCACGTCCAGGCCGCCGTCGCCGATCAGGTCCGGGGCGTTGGCGCAGATCCGTTCGAGGACGCACGTGCCCGCGGGCCCGGCGCCGACCACCACGACCGCGGCCGGCCGCGGCCTCCCCCGTTCCGCGTAGCCCTGTATCATGATCATGAAACTACGCGGACCGCAGGGGATTGTCAACATTTCCTACTTGATATGCATGTTTTCGGTCAGAGCCGCTCACCCTCGGTGTCGAGGCGGGTGAAGGTGGCGGCCCGGACGGCCGCGCGGGCGGCGAGGACGTGCCCGTTGCACACCTTGGTCTCCGTCCCGGACGAGTCGGTCACCTTCCAGGTCACCGGCTCAGGGCATGGCCGACCGGCCCGATCGTCGTTCCAGGTACGGCGGCACACCCGGCAGGTGGTGACGCCCGCGCCGGCGGAAAGGGTGTTGCCGTGCTCGGGGCAGACGCCCCACGGGATGCCGCAGGGCTGCTCCGGCTGGGACCGCAGCCTGGCCAGGTCTCCGGCCGCGCGCTGAAGGTCCTCGCCGCCCCTTGCCAGCCAGTCCGCGGCGTGCCTCGCCGCCCGGAGCCGGTCACTTTCGGGTGAGCCGGCGGGTTCGCTGTCGCACAGCGACCGGACCTCGGCGGCGAGGGCCTCGGCGCGGCTCGCGAGATCGCGCAGTTGCGCGGGTGTGACGGTCAAGATGCCTCTCATCTCATCAAGACCGCCGTGGTGGCGGCCGGGAGGTGGTTGCGATGCTGCGTGCGGTGACCGCGGCGCCCCGTGGCCGCGTGACGACGCGGTGGTTCGACGTCTCCCCACCCTCATGATGCCTCCGCGCCGGCTGCGGCGCGCCGCCGTGGCGGGTCAGACGGCGCGGCCCTCCCAGGCCCAGGCGGCGATCTCGACCCGGTTGCGGGCGCCGAGCTTGGCCTGGACCCCGGCGATGTGGCCCTTGACCGTGCTCAGCGAGATCGACAGCTCGGCGGCGATCTCCTGGTTGGTGCGTCCCCGGGCGACGGCCCGTACGACCTCGGCCTCACGCTCCGACAACGGCCGCGAGGGCGGGCGGGCGGCGCTCCGGGCGTCCGCGAGGCGGCGCAGCAGCCGCAGGGTGAGCGACGGCGAGATCAGCGCGTCACCGGCGTGCGCGGCCCGGACGGCCTCCACGAGCAGGGCGGGGCCGGCGTCCTTCAGCACGAACCCGGCCGCCCCGCCGCGCAGCGCGCCCTGGACGTACGCGTCGAGATCGAACGTGGTGACCACGACCACCCGCAGCGGGTCCGCCACACCGGGGCCCGCCAGGGCGCGGGTCACCGCGACGCCGTCGAGGCGGGGCATCTGGACGTCCACGAGGCACACGTCCGGGCGCAGCTCGCGGGCCAGCGCGACGGCCCGCTCGCCGTCGGCGGCCTCGGCGACCACGCTGATGCCGGGCTCGTCCTCCAGGATGATCCGCAGGCTGGCGCGGACCATCGCCTGGTCGTCGGCCAGCAGCACCCTGATGGTCATCCGCGCTCCCGGGGAGGGAGGGGCAGCGTGGCCCGCACGGCCCAGCCGGCGGCGTCCGGGCGGGGGCCCGCGGTGAACGTGCCGCCGAGGGCGTCGAGACGCTCCCGCATCCCGGCCAGGCCGTACCCGCCGCGGTGCAGGAAACGGGCCGCTGCGGGCAGGGCGTCGTCGGTGACCTCGACCGTGAGGGTGCCCTGGACCTGGGTGACGCCGACCGTCACGGTGCGGGCGTGGGAGGCGTGGCGGGAGACGTTCGTCAGGGACTCCTGCACGATCCGGTAGACGGTACGGGCCACCTCGGGCGGCCACACCGGCTCCTCCTCGGGCAGGATCAGGCGCACCGGGGGACCGGCGAACCGCTCCACCAGCTCCCCCAGCCGCGCGGGCGGGTCCGGAGGAGGCGCGTCGTCGCGCAGCAGTCCGACGGCGCGGCGCGCCCCCGCCAGCGCGTCGGAGCCGGCGGCCTCGATGTCGGCCAGGCAGTCCTCCACCCTCTCCGGGTGGCTGCGGGCGACGACCCGGGCGGCCTGCGTCTGGAGCACCACGCTCGTGACATGGTGGGCGACCACGTCGTGCAGCTCCCGGGCCAGCCGCAGCCGCTCGTCCCGGCGTACCCGCTCGACCGCGGCCTGGCGGCGGGCGTGCAGCAGGCGCGCCCCCAGTCCGAGGCCGACGGCGGCGAGCCACGTCGCGCCGTTGAGCACGGCCACGGTGGGGCGCCCGGAGAAGGAGGCCAGCGCGCCCGTGGCCACCGCCAGCCCGCCCGCCGCGACGGCCCCCGCCCGCCGCCACGGCAGCGCTCGTACGGCGGAGCCGGTGAGCACGGCCAGGGCCAGCGCCATGGCGGGGCCCGGCTCGGCGGGCAGGTGGGCGAGGCGGGCGGTCAGGACGGCCGCCGCCGCCGCGGCCAGGCCCGCGACCGCCGCCTGGACGCGGTGACGGCGCCGCAGCAGGGCGAGCCCGCACACCACCGCCCCGGCGGCGGCCCCGAGCCACCACGACGCGCCGCCCCAGCTCACCGCGATCCGGTACGCCACGAAGACGATCGTCCCCGCGAACAGCCCGCCCAGCCCGGCCTCCACCACCCGCCCGCGCACTGCGGCCAGGTCCGTGGCGAGGCCGGCGAGGCGCGCGAAGGTCACGGCGTTCAGGTTAGAGGTCCGCGCGCCCCGGGTGAACCGGCCGAAAGTACGGTCCCGTCCGGCCGAACCCTGCTTTCGACCGGTGCCCCGCCCGAGGTCCCCACCCCGAGGATCGCCCCATGCCACCTGAGATGTCACCTGAAGCCCCCTCCCCGGCTCCGGGCAGGCCGCGGATCGCGGCGCTCGACGTCGTGCGCGGGTTCGCGCTGTGCGGGATCCTGCTCGCCAACGTCCAGCCGATCGCCAACACCGGCCCCGCCCTCGGAAACCCCACGGCCGTCCCGATGAGCGCGTGGATGGGCCTGTTCGTGGAGCAGCGCTTCTTCCCGATCTTCTCGCTGCTGTTCGGCGTCGGGTTCTCGCTGCTGCTGCGCTCCGCCGGGGAGCGCGTCGAACGCCCGCGGCTGCTCCTGCTGCGCCGCCTGCTGACGCTGCTCGCCATCGGGCTCGTCCACATGTTCCTGCTGTGGCGCGGCGACATCCTGTCCATCTACGCCGCCGTGGGGCTCGTGGTGCTGCTGCCCTCCACGTGGCTGCCCCGGTGGGTCGTGGCCGGGCTGTCCCCGGTGCTCCTGGTGGCGGCGCTCCTCGGCAACGGCGGCCCCGCGCTGGTGCCCGGCCTGTTCCTGCTGGGCTCGGCACTCGTCCGGTACGGGGTGGTGGACCGGATCGAGTCGTCCGCCAAGGGGCCCGCGGCGATCGGCCTGGTCCTGCTCGCGGGGGCGGTCCCCGCGCTGTGGGCGCAGGAGAGCCACGGGCCCGGCCCGGTCGCCGTCTGGTTCCCCCTGGCCGGACTGCTCCTGGCAGGGGTGTACGTGTGCGCGCTGATGGTCCTGCTGAGGACGCCGCTCCGGCCGGCGTTGCGGGCCGTGTTCGCGCCGCTGGGCCGGATGGCGTTGACGAACTACCTCACGGCCACGCTCCTCGTCCTCGCGGCGAGCCGGCTGCTGCACGTGGAGTACGCCTCGTCGTGGACCGCAGTGTACGTCACCGCCGGCGTCGTCCTGCCGGCCCAGTGGCTGGCGTCCGCCCTGTGGCTGCGCCGCTACCGGCAGGGGCCGATGGAGTGGCTCTGGCGCTGGGCGACCTGGGGCAGCCGCCCGCCCTTCCGCCGCCACGGCGGCTGAGCCGGCTCCGGGAGTCAGCTCGCCCGCGGGCGGGCGCGGACGTGCAGGCGCTCGCCCTGCGGGCCGAACAGGCTGAGGACCTCCGCCGGCTCCGGGCCGGGGTTGGAGATCCGGTGCGGGAGGTGGGTGTCGAACTCGGCCGCCTCGCCCGCCGCGAGGACGAGGTCGTGCTCGGCCAGTCGCAGCCGCAGCCGGCCCGACAGCACGTACAGCCACTCGTAGCCCTCGTGCGTCTTCGGCGCGGCGTCGCCGGTGGGCGTGCCCGGCGGGAAGATCTGCTTGAACGCCTGGAGGCCGCCCGAGCGGCGGGTCAGCGGCAGGAACGTCACGCCGTGGCGGACGATCGGCTGCGGGCGCACGCGGGGGTCCCCCGTGGCCGGCGCCCCGACCAGGTCGTCCAGCGACACCTGGTGGGCCTTGGCCAGCGGCAGCAGCAGCTCCAGCGTGGGCCTGCGCCCGCCCGACTCCAGGCGCGACAGCGTGCTCACCGAGATGCCGGTCGCCTCGGCGAGCTGGTGCAGCGTCGTTCCCCGCTGCGTGCGCAGCGCGCGCAGGCGCGGGCCCACGGCCGCCAGGACCGCATCCTCGTTGTTTGCCATAACGGCAACAATACTTGTCGAACTCGCCACCCGCACGGCACCTTTGCCGCAACGGACCAACGGCAAGGAGAGCCGCATGACGGACGAGATGTACGACGTGGTGGTGGTGGGCGGCGGCCCGGCTGGGCTGAACGGGGCGCTGGCGCTGGCGCGGGCGCGCAGATCGGTGATGGTGGTGGACTCCGGCGAGCCCCGCAACGCCCCCGCTGCCCACATGCACAACTACCTGGGCCGGGACGGCACTCCGCCCGCCGATCTGCTGGCCGACGGCCGCGAGGAGGTGGCCCGCTACGGCGGCGAGGTCGTCACCGGCCGAGCCGTCACCGCGGCGCGCCAGGACGGCGGTTTCCTCGTGACGCTCGACGACGGCCGGGCGGTGCGGGCACGGCGGCTGCTGGTGACCACCGGGCTCACCGACGAGCTGCCCGACGTGCCCGGACTGGCCGGGCGGTGGGGCCGCGAGGTGCTGACCTGCCCGTACTGCCATGGCTGGGAGGTACGCGACCAGCGGATCGGGATCCTGGCCGCCGGGCCGATCTCGACCCACCAGGCGCATCTGTGGCGGCAGTGGAGCCCGCACGTGCTGCTGCTGCTGCACCAGGCGCCGGCTCCCGGCGCGGAGGAGGCCGAGCGGCTCGCGGCGCGCGGCATCACCGTCGTGGAGGGCCCGGTCGCGGCCGTGGAGGTGTCGGGCGACCGGCTCACCGGCGTGCGGCTGGCCTCGGGCGAGGTCGTCGGGATCGACGCTCTGATCGTCTCGCCGCGGCTCACCGCCCGCGCGGGGGTGCTGGAGTCGCTCGGGCTGAAGCCCGTGGAGGTCGAGATGGGCGGCCAGAGCATCGGCGACCGCATCCCCGCGGACCCCACCGGGGCCACGGCCGAGCCCGGGGTCTGGGTGGCGGGCAACGTGGCCGACCCGCGCGCCCAGGTCATCACCTCAGCCGCGGCGGGGCTCAGCGCGGGGGCGGCGATCAACGCCGATCTCGTCGCCGAGGACGGCCGCGTCGCCGTCGAGGCGTACCGGCAGCAGATCGGCACGCTGTTCGAGGAGGCCGCCTGGGAGGAGCGCTACCGCTCCCGGCCCGCCGTGTGGAGCGGCCGGCCGAATCCGCAGCTCGTGACCGAGGCCACCGGGCTGGCCCCGGGGCGGGCGCTGGACGTGGGCAGCGGCGAGGGCGCGGACGCGGTGTGGCTGGCCGAGCGCGGCTGGCGGGTGACGGCGGCCGACATCTCGGTCACGGCACTGGAGCGGGGCGCCGCCCACGCCGCCGCCGCGGGCGTCGCCGACCGCGTCGAATGGGTCCGGGCGGACCTGCGCGAGCACGAGCCCGCCGAGGGGGCGTACGACCTGGTGTCGTCGCAGTTCATGCACCTGCCGGGCGAGACGCGGCGGCGGCTGTTCGGCCGGCTGGCCGCCGCGGTCGCGCCGGGCGGGACGCTGCTGATCGTCGGGCACCACCCGAGAGACCTGCGGACCACGGCGAACCGCATGCACTTCCCGGACATGATGTTCACGGCCGAGGAGGTGGCGTCGTCGCTGGACCCGGCCGCGTGGGAGGTGCTGGCCGCCGAGGCCCGTCCGCGCCCCGCGGTGGACCCGGAGGGACGTGACATCACCCTCCACGACGCCGTCCTCGTGGCCCGCCGCCGCCCCTGAGCCCGGCCCCGGGGTCAGGGGGCCCGCAGGCCGCGGATCACCAGGTCGACCAGGGCCGTGAACTCGGCGTCGATGCCGGGCTGGTCCCACTCGCGGGCGTAGGCCGGGTCGTGGAAGCGGCCCGAGGCGTCGAAGACCGCGCGTGCCAGCACCTCCGGCGTCGCGCCCGCCGCCGCGAAGTCCCCCCGGTCGAGCCCCTCGCGGATGATCTCCGCGAGTTGTCCCGTGAGGTCGGCGCGGTGGCGGTCCACCACCGCGCTGCTCTCCCCCACCAGCACCATGTACGTCGCGAACAGCTCGGGATCGTCGCCCACCTTGCGGCGCTTGGCCGAGAACAGCTCGGCCAGCCAGCGCCGCAGCCGCTCCTCCGGGGCTCCGGAGTCGGCCGCGACGCCCGACAGCGACGCGGACGTCCGGTCGAGCCAGCGCTGGGTGACGGCCTCGCGCAGCGCCGTCTTGGTGCGGAAATGGCGGTAGACGCTGCCGTGGCTGACCCCGAGCGCGCGGGCCACGTCGACCACGGTCGCCTTGGCGGGGCCGTGGCGGCGCAGCACCTCCTCGGTGGCTTCGAGGATGCGCTCGGCGGTGAGGACGTCGATCGTGGCCATGGTGACGACCGTACCGGGTGCCGGCGTCAGCGCTCGCTGTCGAGGAAGGCCATCTGGGTCTCCGGGTAGCGCTCGCCGGCGGCGGCGTCGGCGGGCACGGCCCGCTCGACGGCGGCGAGGTCGGCCTCCTCCAGCGTGATGTCCAGCGCGCCGAGCGCCTCGGCCAGCCGCTCGCGGGTGCGGGAGCCGACGAGTGGCACGATGTCCTCGCCGCGCGAGAGCACCCAGGCGATGGCGATCTGCGCGACCGTGACGCCCTTGCGCTCGGCGATCTCGCGCAGGGCCTCAACGAGGCCGAGGTTGTGGCGCAGGTTCTCGCCCTGGAAGCGGGGCGAGTGCGCCCGGAAGTCCCCGGCGGACAGCGTCCGGTCCGGCGTGAAGCGGCCGGAGATCAGCCCCCGCGACAGCACGCCGTACGCGGTGACGCCGATGCCCAGCTCGCGCGTGGTGGGCAGGATCCGCTCCTCGATGCCGCGGGAGATGAGCGAGTACTCGATCTGCAGGTCGGCGATGGGCGCGGTGGCGGCGGCCCGGCGGACGGTGTCGGCGCCGGCCTCGGACAGCCCGATGTGGCGGACGTACCCGGCCTGGACGAGCTCGGCGATGGCGCCGACGGTCTCCTCGATGGGGACGTCCGGGTCGACGCGCGCGATCCGGTAGACGTCGATGTGGTCCACGCCGAGCCGCTGGAGCGAGTACGCGGCGAAGTTCCGCACCGCGGCGGGGCGGCCGTCGTAGCCGAGCCACGCGCCGTCCGGGGCGCGCAGCGCGCCGAACTTGACGCTGATCAGGGCCTGATCGCGCAGCCCGGCCGGAGCCGTGCGCAGCGCCTCGCCGATCAGCATCTCGTTGTGGCCCATGCCGTAGAAGTCGCCGGTGTCGAGCAGGGTGACTCCGGCGTCGAGGGCGGCGTGGATCGTGGCGATGGACTCGCCGCGGTCGGCCTCGCCGTACAGGGCGGACATGCCCATGCAGCCGAGCCCGAGGGCGGAGACACGTGGTCCGGTCGATCCGAGTGTACGAGTGAGCATGAGGACTCCTTGCGGATGTGCTGCCGTCGTCAGTCCCTACCCACTATGGCATTACAGATGACAGATTTCAATTTTTGTCAGTTGGTGGTGGAGCGGCCCGGCGATGCAGCAGCCCGAACCTCGACCACATGGACTCGGCCGCCTCGATGGAGGCGCCCGTGTGCGCCGGGTCCACGGCGGCGAGCTGCGTGACCAGCGCCTGCGCCACCGCGATGCCCGCGGTCAGCGACGGGAAGAACGCCTCGCCCTCCGCCGGCACCATCACCACCTCCTCGGCCGCCGCCGCCAGGGCCGGGCTCGCCGCGTCGGTCAGCGCGAAGACCCGTGTCCCGCGCGAGCGGGCCTCGTGGGCGGCCAGCACGGTGCTCTCGTACAGCCGCCAGAAGCTGATCGCGATCAGCACGTCCTCCGGGCCGAGGGCCGCCACGGCGTTGGCCAGCTCGGCGTCTCCCGCCGTGACGGCCGCGACGGGGTAGCCGGCCAGCCGGGCGTTGTGCGCGAGCGCCAGGCCGACGGCCGCGTAGCTGCCGTCGGCCACCACGACGGTGCGGCGGGCGGCGGCGACGGCCTCGGCGATCGTCAGCAGCACCCTCTCGTCCAGCCGCCGGGCGAGCAGGGCCAGCCCGTCGAGGTCGCGGCGCAGCGAGCGGGAGCTGGGCGAGCCGGCGCCGGCGTGCTCGGCGGCGACCTGGCCGGCGCTCAGCGACGACAGGTAGCGGGCGCGCAGCTCCTGCTGGAGCGCGGGCCAGCCGGCGAACCCGAGCGCCTGCGCCGTGCGGGTCACGGTCGCCACGTTGACCCCGGCGAGCTGGGCCAGCTCGGCCGCCGAGCCGTACGAGGCGCGGCGCGGCTGCGACACGAGCACGTCGAGCACCGCCGCCGCCTTGGGCCGCAGGCCGCGCCCCGGCACCCGGGCGCGCAGCCACTCGTCGTAGGTGTCGGTGCTGGGGTCCGTCACGTGATCCTCCCTCGGCCGGGAGTCATGGTACGCGTTCGTCACAGCGAAACAATGCAACAGACATTGCATACATGGAGATTTGCACTATACGTTGCCATAAAGCATCGACCAGGGAAGGTGCCATGACCCTGCTCACCCGGCTGGACCGGCTCCCGCTGAGCCGTCCCCACTATCTCCTGCTGCTGATAGGCGGCCTCGGCTACACCTTCGACGGCATGGACTCCGCGGTGGTGGCGTTCCTGCTGCCCAGCGCGCAGCAGGAGTGGGGCCTCGACAACGGCCACCTCGGCCTCATCGGATCGGCCACGCCGTTCGGGTTCCTGTTCGGCGCGACCGTGGCGGGGCTGCTCGGCGACCGCATCGGCCGCAAGAAGGTCATGATGTACGCGCTGGCCTTCTACGCGGTCTTCTCCGTGATCGCGGCCGCCTCGCCCAGCTACGAGGTGTTCCTGGGGGCCAGGGTGCTGGCCGGCGCGGGGGCCGGGGCCGAGAGCGCGATCATCGCGCCGTTCCTGTCCGAGTTCGTGCCCGCCAGGCGGCGCGGCTGGTTCATCGGGGCCCTGGCCGGCTTCTTCTCGTTCGGGTTCGTGATGGCGGCGCTGATCGGCCGTTTCGTGGTGCCCACGATGGACAGCGGCTGGCGGATCGCCCAGGTGCTCACCGCGGTGCCGATCCTGATGCTGCTGTGGTGGCGGCGCTCGCTGCCCGAGTCACCGCGCTTCCTTCTCCAGCAGGGCCGCCACGACGAGGCCGAGACGGTGGTCGCCGACCTCGAACGGCGCGTCGAGCGGGCCACCGGCCGACCGCTCCCGCCGGTGCCCGAGGACGACGGCACGCCGCCGGTGTCCGAGACGCCGAAGGTCAACCTGATCAGCGCCCTGCGCTTCCTGTGGAGCCCGGCCATGGCCCGGCGGACCGCCGTGATCTGGCTGATCTGGTTCGTGATCACGTTCTCGTACTACGGGTTCTTCTCCTGGATCCCGACGCTGCTCGTCCAGCGCGGCATCACCGTCACCAAGAGCTTCGAATTCTCGATCATCATCTACCTGGCGCAGATCCCCGGCTACTTCTCCGCCGCCTGGCTGTCGGAGCGGCTCGACCGCAAGAACACCATCGCGATCTACCTGGCCGGCTCCGCGGTCAGCGCGTTCTGGCTGTCGCAGATGGACAGCCCGGCCGCCATCACGCTGGCGGGCGCGGTCCTGTCGTTCTTCCTGAACGGGACGTACGCGGGCGTCTACTCCTACACCCCCGAGGTCTTCCCCACCTGGATCCGCGCCACCGGCACCGGCCTGTCCAGCGCGTTCGGCCGCGTCGGCAGCATCCTCGCCCCCACGATCATCGGCCTGTCGGCGGCGAGCCTCGGCTTCGCGGGCGTGTTCGGACTCACCACCGCCGTGCTGGTGGTCGGAGTCGTCTGCGTGGTCGTCTTCGGCCTGGCCACCGCCGGCCGTTCCCTCGAAGACCTGACCGAGCGGGGCGAACCCGCCGAAACCGCCAAGGAGGTGCGGTCATGACGGACCTGCGGGACGTGGAGGACCGGGTGCGGGAGGAGGTGGGCGTGCGGCTGTTCACCGTGCTGGCCTGGATCCCCGGGCGAAGCGCGCTGCGCCGCGTCCACAGCAGCCACCCGGAGGAGTATCCGGTGGGCGGCGAGAAGACCGTCGAGGTCGCGCGGGGCTGGCTGGCCCGGTGCGTCGAGGCGCGGCTGCCCTACCTCGGCCCGGACCGGGCCGCGGTGCGGGAGATCTTCGCCGACCACGAGCTGATCGAGAGCCTCGGCTGCGGCTCCGTCATCAACGTGCCCGTCGTGGACGGGGGAAGGGTTCTGGGAGTGCTGAACATCCTCGACGCCGAGGGCAGCTACGACGAGGAGTCGGTCGCGGCGGCCGAGTCGCTCGCGCCGCTGGCCGTGCCCGCCCTGCGCGCCGTCGCCGGAGCCGGCGGGCCCGCCGGAGGTGCCGCGTGAGCCTGCTGCTGCGCGACGCGCTCCTCCTCGACGTGTCCACCGGCGAGTACGCCGAAGGCGACCTGCGCTGCGAGGACGGCCGGATCGCCGAGACCGGGCGGGGCCTGCGGGTGCCCGACGGCACGCGGGTCGTCGACCTCGCCGGCGCGCCGGTCGTGCCCGGCCTCATCGACGCGCACGTCCATGTCACCGCCGCCACCGCCGACCTCGGGGCGCTGCCGTCCATGGCCCCGTCGTACGTGGCCGCGCACAGCGCCCGCATCATGGGCGGGATGCTCGACCGCGGCTTCACCACGGTCCGCGACGCCTCCGGCGCCGACTACGGCCTGGCCGACGCGCAGGCCGAGGGGCTGATCCGGGGGCCGCGGCTGCTGTTCTGCGGCCGGGCGCTGAGCCAGACCGGCGGCCACGGCGACCTGCGCGGCCGCGGCCGCAACGACCGGGACGACCAGCCGTGCTGCGCGGGCGTCGGCCGGATCGCCGACGGCGTGGACGCCGTCCGCGCCGCCGCGCGCGACGAGCTGCGCAAGGGCGCCCACCACATCAAGGTCATGGCCTCCGGCGGCGTCGCCTCCCCCACCGACCGCATCGACTCCACGCAGTACTCCATGGACGAGCTGCGCGCGATCGTCGAGGAGGCCGAGGCCGCCAACCGCTACGTCGCCGCGCACGCCTACACCGCCCGCGCCGTCAACCGGGCCCTGGAGGCCGGGGTGCGCTCCGTCGAGCACGGCAACCTGATCGACGACCGCAGCGTCGAGCTGTTCCTGCGGCACGACGCCTTCCTCGTGCCGACGCTGGTCACGTACTGGGCGCTCAAGCAGGAGGGCAGGGCGTTCGGCCTGTCGGAGGGGAGCTGGCGCAAGGTGGACGAGGTGCTGGACGCCGGCCTGCGAGCCGTGGAGCGGGCCGCCCGCGGCGGGGTCCGGCTGGCGTTCGGCACGGACCTGCTGGGCGGCATGCACCGGCACCAGAGCCACGAGTTCCGGCTGCGGGGCGAGGTGCAGCGGCCCCTCGACGTGCTGCGGGCCGCCACTGTCGAGGCGGCGGAGCTGGTGGGCATGGCCGGCGAGATCGGCACCCTCTCCGTGGGCGCGCACGCGGACCTGCTGGTCCTGGACGGCGACCCGCTGCGCGACCTGGGCGTCCTCGCCGAGCCGAAGCACCTGCGGTACGTGGTCCAGGGCGGCGAGGTGGTCGCCTCAGCCTGACCGCGGGAGGCCAGGGCGAGGCGGCGAGGTGGTCGCTTCAGCCTGACCGCCGGAGGCCAGGGCGTCCCCATTGTCGCGGCTTGTCGCGGCTTGTCGCGGCTTGTCTCAGCGGCCGGTGAGGAGGTCCGCGATCGCGGCGACGCCCCGCCCGATGGCGTCCTCGCGGACGTTGCCGAAGCCGATGACCAGCTCGGGAGGCCCGGCCCGCGGAGAAGGCGCCGGGTCCGCCCGGTAGCCGCTCATCCCGTACAGGCCGACCGAGCGCTCCCGCGCCGCGCAGACGACCGCATCCTCCGTCACCGTCTCCGGCAGCCGCGCCACCGCGTGGAACCCGGCCGCCAGCCCCCGCAGCTCGACGCCCGGGGCGTGGCGGGCGAGCGCCGCCACCAGCGCGTCACGGCGGCGGGCGTAGACCGCGCGCACGCGGCGCAGGTGCCGGTCGTAGCGGCCCGAGCGCATGAGGAGGGCGAGGGCGAGCTGGTCGAGGCCGGGAGAGCCGCGGTCGGCGAGGTGCTTCTCGGCGGCGACCGCGGGAGCCAGGTGCGGCGGGCACAGGATCCAGCCGAGCCGCAGCACGGGCACCAGCGCCTTGCTGACCGAGCCGAGCGCGACCACGTGGCCGGGGGCCAGCCCCTGCAGGGACCCCACGGGATCCCGGTCGTAGCGGAACTCGGCGTCGTAGTCGTCCTCGATGATCGTCGCCTCGCGCTCCCTGGCCCACGCGACCAGCTCCAGGCGCCGGGCCGGGGCCAGGGCGACGCCGGTGGGGCACTGGTGCGCGGGGGTGAGCACCACCGCGCGGGCGCCCGTCGCGGCCAGGGCCCGGACGTGCACGCCGTCCTCGTCGACCGGCACGGCCACGGTCTCCAGGCCCGCCCGCGCGGCGAGGAGCCGCTGGTCGGGGTCGCCCGGGTCCTCGACGGCGACGAGCCGCACCCCCCGGTCCGCCAGCACGCGCAGCACCAGGCCGTAGCCCTGCGCGAACCCGGAGCAGATCACCAGTCGGTCCGGCCCGGCGACCGCGCCGCGCACCCGGCCGAGGTACGCCGCCAGCACAGCCCGCAGCTCCGCGTCTCCGTAGGAGGTCGCGGCCGTCCCTCCGGACGCCTCTGTGAAAGCCTCTGTGGACGTCGCTGTTGACGTCGCTCCGTAGGGCGCGCCGTAGCCGAGCCCGGAGTCCGGCATGATCCGGGTGGCCTCGCGCAGCGCCCACAGCCAGTCCTGCCGGGGGAAGCTCGCCAGGTCCGGCACGCCGGGACGGAAGTCGACGGCCGGCCGCGGCGGTGGTCCCGGAGCGGACGCCGGTCCCTTCGCCGCCGGGGGCGGGATCGGGGCGCACGCGGCCACCCGCGTGGCCGAGCCGGCCCGCGTGACCAGGTACCCCTCGGCCTGGAGCTGGGCGAAGCAGTCCACGACGAGCCCGCGTGAAACGCCGAGCCCGCGGGCCAGGACGCGGGAGGAGGGCAGCCGCTCCCCCGCCGCCAGCCGGCCCGCCCGGATAGCCTCGCGCAGCTCGCGTTCGAGCTGGGCGCGCAGCGGCTCGGCGCTGTCACGGTCCAGGCGCAGGAGTAGTTCGGGTCCCGAACCGGTCCACTCCACAGACATGGAACTGGAGCTTATCCGCGGACCGGTTGCCCGCCTAGCGTTCGGCTGGAGGCCGGGTTCAGACGGCCCTCCGCTGACTGACGTGAGGTGGTGTCGCGTGAACGCACGTGCGTGGGTGGCCTTCGCGGCCGTGTCGCTCCTGTGGGGCATGCCGTACCTGCTGCTGAAGGTGGGGATGGACGGCGGGATGCCGCCGGGGTTCCTCGCGTGGGCGCGGGTGGTGCTGGGCGCGGTGACGCTGCTGGTGCTGGTGCCGGTGAAGGAGGTGCGGGCGGCGTTCCGCGGGCGGCTGCGATGGCTGGCCGCGTTCGCCCTGGCGGAGGTCGTGGTGCCGTACCCGCTGATCGCGGTGGGCGAGCGGCACGTCTCCTCCTCGCTCGCCGCGACGCTGATCGCGGCGGCGCCGCTGTTCGTGGCGCTGCTCGCCCAGCGCTTCGACGCGGCCGAGCGGGTGGGCGGGCGGCGGCTGGCCGGGCTGCTCGCGGGCCTGGGCGGGGTCGCGGCCCTGGTGGGGGTGGATGTCACGGGACGTCCGGACGAGTTGCTGGGCACCGCGGCGCTCCTGGGCGCGGCGTTCAGCTACGCCGCCGGCCCGATGATCTTCAAGCGCCGGCTGTCCGACCTGGACCCGCGCGCCTCGATGGCCGCGGTGCTGGTGCTGTCGTCGGTGCTCCTCGCCCCGGTGACGGTCCTGGACCCGCCGCGGGCGATGCCGTCCGGGCCGGTGGTCGTCGCCGTGGTGGTCCTCGGCGTGCTGTGCACGGCGGTGGGCATGGTCTGGTACGGCGTCCTGGTCGCCGAGGCGGGCCCGGCGCGGGCCCTGGTCATCACGTACGTGAACCCGGTCGTGGCGGTGGTGCTCGGCGTGGTCGTCCTCGGCGAGCAGCCGGGCGCCGGGATGGCGATCGGCCTGCCGCTCATCCTGCTGGGCTCGTGGCTGTCGACGTCCGGGCCGCGGCGGGTTCCCCGTGACGGCCGCCCGGACGTGACGGCCGCCCGGACGTGACGGCCGCCCGGACGTGACGGCCGCCCGGACGTGACGGCCTCCTCCACGCCGGCCACGCGACCCGGCGCCGCACCGTCAGGAGCGGCGGCCACCGGCACGCCGCCCCCATCCGCGACCACCGCCGCAGGACCCACCTGCCGGCGGAGTCATGATCTTCCGACGTCTCCCGTCTGTCACACTTCGAGCATGTTCGTTGTCACAGTGACCTACACCGCGCCCCTGACTGAAGTGGACCAGTGGCGGCCGGCCCACGGCGACTGGCTGAAGGACCTCATCGCCCGACGGCTGCTTCTCGTGGCCGGGCGCCGGGTTCCGCTGACGGGCGGCGTCTATCTCGTCCCCGACATGCCCGCCGAAGAACTCGACCGCATCCTCGCCACCGATCCCTATGTCGTCAACGACGTCGCGACCCACGGTGTCGTGGAGTTCACGCCCCTGCTGGCCGCGGCCGGCCTGGAGAGCCTGAAGGTCTGAGGACCCGGCCGGGAATTGTCGGTGGCGTCCGGCATCATGGCTCCCGGACCGAGATGTTCCTCAATACTGTCCGGCCAGGCGCATGAGGACCGTCTTCCCGGGTAGGTCATCCCGGCTCACAGCGCGTGCATCACCGCTCGCGCCAAGATCTTGAAAGGGCTCCCATGACAGCCGACCAGTCGCTCATCTGCCCTAGCTGCCAGGGCGTGGTCGTCGCCGCGCAATCCGCCTCCTACACGCCCGCTCGCGGACGGCTGATCGTCACCAATGGTTACTGCCGAGGCGACTGCTCCGACGTCACGCAGGCCCCCGAGCACGACAAGCCCGCCCAGGCCACGGCAGGCTCCCACCGGTCGACGCCCGCGGAGACCGTTTCGGCAGCCCGGTAGCCCGCCGACCGGCCCGCGCCACGGGCGCGGCGAAAGACCGCCAGGAGACCCCGGCCGCCGATGCGGCCGGGGTCTTCGTCGCGGTCCCCCTGGCGCCGAGGCGGTGTGGGCCCTGTACGCGGACGTTCCCGGATGGGTGCGCTGGGACGCCGGCCTGGAGCGGGCCGAGCTGCGCGGTCCGTTCGCGGCCGGGTCCGAGATCTCCATGACGCCCCAGGGCCAGGGCGAGGTCCGCGCCCGCATCACCAAGGCCGACGAGAACGCGGCATTCGCCGACGAGACGCCGTTCGGCGAGGTGACGCTGCGCTTCGCGCACACCCTCGAACCCGTCGCCGGAGGCACCCGGGTGACCCACCGCGTGGAGGTGACCGGCCCCGGAGCCGAGCACATCGGCCCGGCCGTCGCCGCCGACCTGCCCGACGCGGTGGCGGCCCTGGTCAAGCTCGCGGAGACGGAGTGAGTCTCGCCCCCGACGACAGCCCCGGGTTCCTGCTGTGGCGGACGACACTGCGCTGGCAGCGCGCCGTCACGGCGGCCCTGGAGCCCTTCGACCTGACGCACGTCCCGACCCGGCCGACAGCCGGGCCAAGCTGCTGCGGGTCACCGAACGGGGCCGCGGCCTGGTGGAGCGGGCCGTCGCCAAGGTGGAGAGGACCGACGCGGCCTTCTTCACGGCGGCGCCAGACCGCGCCTCCCTCATCGCGACCCTGCGCTCACTGGTGGACGGGGACCGCCCATGACGATCCTGATCGCCCATGTCCCCTTCGACTTCTGGCCGAGGGCTTTCGCGGTGAATTCCGCGCGGGTTGATCATCTACATGATGAGAGTTCTTCCGAGCTGGGGAGGATGGGCTTGCCTGGAGTCCTGTCCACACCAGATCGAGAAGCACCACGGGCGTCCTTCCCTCGAGCCGCGCCTGCGCCCGCGACGACAAAGACAAGATCAGTATTTCCCAGCCCTACCGGCTCCCCCGTCACTACGGGTAAATCATCCGTTTCCCGCAGAATGTCGTAGGGATGATCAAGAATGGCGCCATGGGATGGATCGGGATCGCGACGGGCCACGAGCTCACCGTCGAGGGGACGCGGCGGCCGGTGCTCGCCTGCCGGACGGCCGCGGGTCACGTGCTGGCGAAGGTGCCCGCCAGCGCCAGGAAGGACCCGATCGCAGTACGGCTGGCCGCCCTCTGCGACCGGCTCGGCGAGCACGCGCGGGCGGTGCACGACCGGGTCGAGTCCTGGATGGTGCGGTCGCTGCCCGTCCCGGCCGCGGTGTTCGCGGCCGTGTGGGACGACCCGGTGTGGCGCGAGACGCTCACCGACCTGGTCATCGCCCCGATCGCCGACGGCGCGCCCGACCTCGGACGCTGCGCGCTCCTGCGCGAGGGCGTGTGGACGGGCGCGGACGCCTTCGCGATCCCGCACCCGCTGCTGCTCGGCGACGAGCTGCTCATATGGCGGGGACGGTCCCTCACGCAGGTCGTCGAGCAGGTACGCCGCGAGGTGTGGACGCGTCCGGCGAGCATGGACCGCACGTTCGGCGTGGTCGAGATCTCCGGGGCCCCCTACGAGAGCGGCGCCGCGTTCGAGCGCCGCGTGCACGAGCTGGGCGGGCGCATCAAGGGGGACAGGGCGCGGTTCACCGTGCACACGCCCGAGCCGCTCGGCGTCGAGATCGACCTGTACTGGAACGGGCCGATGAGCCCGGCCTCCGTGGAGGGGATGAGCTTCACCGCGGGCGGCCGCGAGATCGGCGACATCGCCTGGTCCGAGGGCGTCCGCATTCTCATGGCCCTGTACGCGGACCGCACCGTGGACGAGACGGAGCCGGAGATGGAGCCGGAGATGGAGGCGGCCGAGGCCTACTCCCACTACTGCGACGCCCACCAGGGCGAGCCCGGCACCGTGGCGCCCTTCGGCATCACCCGCCCGACGCGCGACGTGCTGCTGCGCGCCGGGGCGGTGCTGCCGGGCCCGCCCACCGGCCCCGGCGAGGACACGTGCGTCGCCGTCCGCTACGAGCACTCCGTCCTGGACGAGCCGGTCGTCGAACTCGTCCGGCGCGCGGCCGTCGACGGCGACAAGGCCGAGAAGTCGCTGTACGACCTCGACCCGGTGGCGGAGACCGGTGTCGGCACCGTGCACGCGGGCCCGCTCGGCTTCCTCGCGTCCGCCCTGCGCCGGCACCCGGCGCGCCGCGCCCGCATCCTGGCCGCGCACACCGACCTGCGGGCCGCCCGCGGCCTGGCCGCCCGCAAGCCCGGCCTCGCGCGTACCGCGCTCACCCGTACCGGCGACGACCTGGAGACGCACGCGCCGGAGCTGCTGCCGCCGTTCTACGAGGAGTGCGCGTCGATCCTGGCCGCCGTGGGCAGCGCCCGCCTCGCCGCCGCCTTCTTCGAGACGGCCCGCGCCGCCGAGGAGGCGCACACGCTGCCGGTCGACGAGGCCGCGCTCGTCGCGGCGCACCTGAGCGCGGGATCGGACGCCACCGGATCGGCCACGCTCAAGAAGCATGGCAAGCGGCTCGCCGCCCGCCATCCCGCCCCCGCCGCGTACCGCTGGCACCGCCGCCTGCTCACCACGTGGTGCGAGGAGGTCCCGGACGGCGCGGACGGCGCGCTGGCCCTGGCCGACGGCTGGGCGGCGCTGGCGAAGGCCGCCGGGCACCCGCTCGGCGGGCCCGACGACGAACGCGCCGTACGGGCCCTGCTGGACAGCGGCTGCATGGAGTCGGCGCCGCAGGCCCTCTGGACGTTCGTGCTTCCGCTGCTCGGCCCGATGGCACGGGCGGACGCGGGCATAGGCCGCGCGCTCCTCGGCATCCTGCCGCTGCCCGCCAAGGACACCCCCAAGGCGAAGAGCGCGGCGGTGGCGCTCCTCCTCGGCAACCTCGCGGGCGCGGGCCTGACCGCCCCGTTCACCGGGTCCCCCGGGCTGGCGGGGGCGGCGGCCAAGGACTGGCTCGGCCGCTTCCTGAAGCTGTACGCGGGGCTGGCGCTCCCCGTCGCCGGTCTCGGCGACCTGCTGCGCGACGCCGGCACGCGGCTGCGCGCGGAGGGCCTCACCTGCGACGGCCACGAGGCGGTGCTGGGCGCGGACGAGGACGAGGTCAACCGCTGGGAGGAGACCGCGGCCGACCTCCCGCTCCTCGATCTCCTCCTGGACCGCGGCGTCCCGCTCGCGCGTCCCCGGCTGCTGCACACGTTCAAGCTGTACGACCGGCTCGCCTCCGGAGCGGGCACCGACCTGGCCGCCGTCGCCGCCGACCCCGACTGGGCCCCGCTGCTGCGTGACGCGATCGTGGGCAACGTGACCAACCAGCTCAACGTCACCGAGCCCGCCGTCCCGAAGCAGACCGCCCCCGAGACCGTACGGGCCCTGACCACCACCCCGGGAACCGCGCGGATCGTCGCCGCCATCCTGGCCGAGCACGCCGCGCGGGTCCCCGACCAAGGGCTGCCGGACGCGCACGCCGCCCTGTGCGACGCCGAACGGTTCACCGTCGCCGGAGCCCCCGGCCCCCTTCTGGACAGCGTCCGGACGATCGCGACCGGCACGGACCCGGCCCGCGCCCTCGCCGCCACGCTGAGCGGCGGCGTGCTCGACGAGCTGGAGATGCCCGCCTTCGTCCCCGGTCACGTCAACACCATCACCGACTACCTGGAAGAGAGCGGAGCCGACCTGCTCCTGGTCCAGGCCGGCCGGCTCTGGGAGCACAAGTTCCGCGCCTGCGTCGTCACGCCGGACGGAGCCGGCCCGCCCCACGGCTTCGGCACGTACGAGTACGTCTCCAGCCGTTCCCACGAACGGACTGAGGCGCGCGACCTCGACGACCGCTGCCTGATCGCGGTGAACGGCCGGGTGACCGTACTGGACCACGGCGGCCCGCACTGCCCGCACGGCAGCGCGCACCCGGCCGCCCGCCGCGTCGTGCCGGCCGACGGCGAACGGGTCGCCTTCCCCGGCGGCGCCGAGGCCACCGTGTGGCGCGGCCGGGGCCGGATCATCGAGTTGCGGGACCCGGCCGGGCGGATCATCGGCCGCTACGTCCGCGGCTGGGGCAGGGTGCCCGAGCACCACGGCGCCGAGAACATCAGCGTGGTGGAGCACCACCGCTACGCGTCAGGGACCCGCCTGGTCGCGCCGCCCGGCTGGTGGTCGGCGATGCGGCCGCGCGACCCCGAAGGGTCCAGGGCGCTGCGCGCCGTCGACGAGAAGAAGGCGCAGGCCCTCCTCGACGTCGCGGACGCCGCGCTCGCCGCCGACCTCATGCGGGTGCTGGACCCCGAGAGCACGTACCAGGAGAAGGACGCGGCCCGCGACGAGCTGGCGGGACGGCTCCACCCGCTCCTGCCGGAGATCGCCGACGAGTCGCTCCGGAGAGGCGTCACGTTCCTGGTGTGGACGGCCGTCGAATGCCGCGAGCGCGCGTTCGCCCTGCTGGAACGCCTCGAGCTGGCCCCGCCGCCCCACCTGCGCCCGGCGCCCGCCGCCGCGGCGCCCGCCGTCCAGTCCGAGAAGGCACCCGAGCCGGACGATCCGGGGCCCGAGTCCGCGTACGAGAGAATCGTCCACTTCACCCGTGCCGCCGTCGACGTGCCGTACGACAAGAAGATCGCGGCTTTCCACGCCCCCGCCGTCAAGGGGGTCGAGAACACGCTGGGCCGCCTCGGCGCCGCCGTCCTGGAGGCCGCATGGGGCGACGGCGACGGGCGCGCGCGGCTTCAGGAGCTGGCCGCCGTCCCCGAACTCCTCCGCACCGACGGCACCTGGCACGTCGCCCGGCTGCGCCCGGACTTCGACCCCGGGCAGATCCGCTCGGGCTACGGCCCCATCGCGACCGCCGCCGTCGCGGACCACGAGCTGGTGGGGCACGGCTACACGGTTACGGCGCTCCTCCACACCCCGCAGGGCCCCGACCCGCTCCTGTTCACCCGCAACCGCGTCGTCGAGCTGCGGACCTGCCGCGGCTGGGGCGACCGGGACCGGCTCCGGCGGGCGCTCGACCTGATCGCCGAGAACGGCTCGCCGCCCGTGGACCGGGAGGCGACCGCACGGGCGTTCGGCGAGGCCACCGGCCTGTCACCGGCCCAGTGCCTGATCCTGCTGTCCACCTCGGCCCGCACGCTCTCCTGGCCGGACGGCTGGGCGCGGGGCCGCGTCGCCGCCTTCCGCGGGGGCGACGCCGCCCGCGCCCGCGACCTCGGCCTGACCCAGCTCGACCTGCACGTCGCCGCGCTCTCCCTGGAGGCGCTCACCACCACCGACGAGGCCGTCGAAGTCGTCGAGCGGCTCATGCCCGACGACCCCGCCGACCTCTGGCGTACGGGCCCCGACCTGGACCGGGCGGTCGCGTCCTGGACGGAACGCCACCCGAGGCTCACCCCGCTCACCGCCGAGCAGTGGGTCACCCTCGCCTCCGGCGCCGAGGAGGCCCTGGAGGCGCTGATCGCCCTGCTCGGCGAGCGTCCGTCCGTACCGCCGCTGGGTCACATCGCCCGCGCTGCGAGGCTCCTGGACGACCGCCTGCCCAATGACCACCCCGCCCGCACGACCGCCGCCGCCCGCCTGCGGGACCTGCACGAACATGTCACCGGGCCGGACACGACCCTGCCCGTCGCCACCGGGGTCACCTCGGTCACCGCCCTGGAACGAGCCGCCGGAGCGACCGCGGCCCACCTCCCGGAGAGCAGGCTCGCCATCGGCGACGCCCTCACCCTGGAACCCGCCGGGGACGGCTACCGCGTCCACCTCCGCCCGTCCCGCTGGCCCGACCTGGACACGCCGGCCCAGGCCCTCCGCCGCGGCGGCGCCACCGATGCCGCCCTGGTCATGGAGGACCTGCGCTTCCTCCGTTCGTCCGAGCCGCTGGAGGCCGCGGCCCTGCTGGAGTGACGTTTCCGGAGGTGTGCGGGTGGTGGCAGGCGATCCAGTGGTTCGGGCCCGGCAACCGCACCCGGGATTCCTCGTCCGCGCAGCGGGCGTCGGCGCGGGGGCATCGGGTGCGGAAGCGGCAGCCGCTGAGCAGGAAGGGCAGTCGTGAATCCTCGATGATGCCTCGTCATACGGACGCTCCGGGACGGTTTGATCAACGGGGGTGTCAAGGGCCGGCCGACGTCAGGTGACAGCCGAAGACTGTTTCCGGTCGCGTGGACACCACCGCCCTCGGGATACAGAGGACGCCCGGCACCAGCCGCGTCTCAGGCGTGCGGAGCATGGGAACCCCGTCGGGGTCCGTCCTTGGGGGCGGTAGGCCGACCGTGAGGAGAGCTGGAGTCCCCGGCGGGAACAGGATGCCCAAGAAGCGAACGCCAGTGCGCGGCCCGTTCGCGGCGGCGGTCAGAAGTTCGCAGGCCAGAGCGACGATCTGGCACAGATCTGGTTTGGGGTGAAGTCGCGCAGGGGCATGGTGGCCGGGAAAAGAGGGGCCCGCGGGGACGTGGCCGGCATTGTGACCTGTGGTTCCGGGTGATCACGTGAGCTCCTGAACCATGCCTGCGCAGCGCACGGGGTCTTCGGTGAGGCCGGCGCCCAGACCCCACAGCCAGTAGTCCACCGAGCGCAGCACAGCCCACGCGCGGGCCCGGAGCCGATCCATCTCCGCCGCATCGATCAGCGCGTCGAGGCACCAGCGAAACCGACGAGTGCCGGCCATCTCGTCATAGCGCGTCCAGAGCAACTGACCCGTCTGGTACTCGATTGCGCCCACCAGGGGCAGCGAATCCACGGCCAGCCACGGCTCGCGGCTTCCCCGCACAGCCGACGCAATTGCCGTCCGACGAGCGGAACGGCGTCCTCCAGCGGGAGGTCACGCAGGGACCGCTGGTGGTCAAGCCGCTCCAACAGCACCACACCGCTGGACAGGTCCGCGTCAACCAGCAGAACCATGCCTCGCCCGCTCCACACCCGCAGCGCCGCGACCTGATCGGCGACGGACTCGTCCGGCCGGCTCACCTTGAGCACCAGCTGTTCGTCACCGCGGCTGACCGGCACCGCCAGACCGTTGTCCCCATGCATGGGGTCGCCATCGACCCGCAGGCCCCACCGAGCGCAGTGTTCCGAGACGATGTCGGGCAGCGCGGCCAGCCATTGCCGCCCGGCCTCCCCCTCACGCTGCCATCGCCCCCAGGCGCGGAACGACTCAGGAACCGTTATCAAGTGCCCACCTCGTCACACGATCGACCAGTCCTGTGCCGTCCCTGCGAGATCTCGAAGATCCGTTCCGGCCGAGCGAAGGAGCCATGCGTGAACACCGGACAGCTGGGGCGGAGGGCGTTGGACCCAGGCCGCCGAGGGTCGCTGAGTTCACCGCCGGCTCCCGCTGCGAGCCGACCGATGAGGGTCGGGGCGTACGTGCAAACGCTCCCCGTGCGGGCCGAACAGGATGAGAAGCTCGACCACGCCGCCATCGGCGCTGCCCAGCCAGTGCGGCAAGGACGTGTCGAACTCGGCCGCCTCACCGGGCGGCAACGTCAGGTCACGCTCACCGAGTACGAGCCGCAAGCGACCGTTGAGCACGTACAGCCATTCGAAGCCTTCGTGAGTCTGCGGGGTCGGTTCGAGTGGTTGCGGCGGGGGGGGGAATGATCATCTTGAACGCGTGCACCTGGCCCGGCCGCCGGGACAGGGGTATGAACGTCATCCCGAACCGTCTGATCGGCTTGAGGTGGATCCGGGGGTCGCCGGTGCGCGGGGCGCCGACGAGATCGTCCAGCGGAACGTCGTAGGTGCGGGCCAGCGGCAGCAGCAACTCGAGGGTCGCCCGGCGCTGCCCGCTCTCCAGCCGGGACAGGGTGCTCTCCGACACGCCGGTCGTCTCCGCGAGGGCGGCGAGGGTGATGCCGCGGTCACGGCGCAGCGCGCGAAGTCGTGGCCCCACCGCGCCAAGCACGTCGTCCGTTTCTCGATCCACGAGGCCATCTTGCCAGGACGGCAAGATTTCGTGCCAGATCGTGGTGCTCTTGGCAAGACTGAGCGCACATCGACAGAAGGAGCCCCGATGAGCACCACCGATGCGGTCACGTTCTGGGACGACGTCTACGCGGCCCGACCGGCGGCCGTCGACCCGCAGCCGAACGCGCGCCTCACCGAGACGGTGACGAGCCTGCCGCCCGGCGACGCGTTGGACCTCGGATGCGGCGACGGCGGCGACGCGCTGTGGCTCGCCGGCCAGGGGTGGCACGTCACCGCCGTCGACATCTCGGCCGTGGCGGTCGGGCGGGTCACCGCCCTCGCCCGTTCACGCGGCCTGGACGACCGGGTCGTCACCGTACGCCACGACTTGCACGAGTCCTTCCCGCAGGGCGAATTCGACCTGATCTGTGCCCACTACCTGCACACCCCCCATGACCTGGACAGGGCAGCCGTCCTGCGCTCGGCCGCGCGCGCACTGCGCCTGGGCGGACGGCTGCTGGTCGTCGACCACGGCTCGGCCGCGCCGTGGTCGTGGAACCAGGACCCCGGCGTCCGGTATCCGAGCCCGCAGGAGGTCGCCGCGGGAGTCGACCTGGATCCGGCGACCTGGACGGTCGAGCGGGCCGACACACCCCGCCGGAAGGCGACCGGACCGGGCGGGCGCACCGCCGAGATCACCGACCACGTCCTCCTCATCAGGCGCACCGCCTGACACGGCGACCAGCACCGCTCCCGACGAAGGAAGGAAACCGCTGTGCCCAGCACCACGCGCCGCGACCGCCGCGGCGACACCCCGCCGCCCCGGACCGGAAGCGACGAGACCGCGGTCCTGCGCGCGTTCCTCGACTACCTCCGGACCTCGATCGCCGCGAAGGTCGAGGGTGCCCCCGAACCCCAGGCGCGGACAGCCGCGGTGCCGTCGGGCACGAACCTGCTCGGCCTGCTCAACCACCTGACGTTCGTGGAACGCTCGATGTTCCTCGGGGACGACGTCACCGACTGGCAGGCGACGTTCGATGCCGCGCCGGCGGACAGTGTGGCCGACGTCGTCGCCCGCTACCGGGAAACGGTCGAGCGCGCGAACGAACTGCTCGACGGGTGCCCCGATCCGGGCGCGCCGATCCCTCGGCCGCGGCCGGGACGCCCCGCTCCCAGCATCCGCTGGGCCCTCACCCACATGATCGAGGAGACCGGCCGTCATGCGGGCCACGCGGACATCCTCCGCGAACTGATCGACGGCGCGGCCGGCCGCTGACCTGCCTTCTCCAGGACAGGGCACCTTCTCCAGGACGGGACCACGTGATCACCGCAGCTCGTCCGTCCTGCGCCGCTTCCTCCGATCCGCGCGCATGGTGGCGGCCGTCACGCTCACCCTCCTGCCCGCGGTCGGCACCGCGGCCTGTTCTACGCCGACGGCCGGCGACGCTCCCTCCTACGCCGTCGCCACCCAGGACGATCCCCAGTTCGAGAGCACCTTCCGGCACGAGTTCACCGGATCACTGAGTAGCCCAAGGACGTTCTCAAATTCGAGGACGGAGCCCGGCCAGCCGTGGGTCAGAACCAAAGGGAACGCTGACGGTGCTGCGCGGGAAGTGGACCTGCACGCTGCGTAAGGCGCCGTCCGCGCGATAGCGGTGGAGGGCCGGCCGGTCCGGGATGCCCAGTTCGAGCCGCCCCGGCGCCCAGGTGTGGCGGCTCCATCGGCCACCGGTCCACGTCTCGATCACAGCCCTGCCTGCTACGGGCAGCAGGCAGGTGCAAGTCCGCCGTGGCCAGCAAGTCCTTGTCCTCGACCAGCGGGACGTGGTCGAATCGTTGCGCGAGCAAGGACTGCCAGCCCAGGCCCTGCGCTGCAGTGGTCTTCTTCGGGCTGGTTGATGTAGGCCACCGTAGGGATCTTGGGCAATCGCGATGTGCGGGTGAACCGGCGCCCCCCACCGCTCGTCGCTGACCTCCCACGGCTTCAGCTTCGCCACCCGCGCTCCCCTCCCTCGGCTACAGCGAGTGATCGAAGCACAACAAAGATCATTTTGTTTGGCCCTCTTGGAGGCGGATGGTGACTCACTCACTGAAGTCCTGCAGAGAAAGGATGCTCATCGGCCGGGGTCAGGCACTGAATGTCTCACCATTGACCGGCTGATGAATCCGGCGATATTCGAGGTCTTCTGAGACGAGAGGGCTCTGTGCTCCGCCGGGGAGATCGAACTCCGCCCACTGGACGCCGTAGGAGACAATATAATCCTCAAGTGAATCGTCGTGAAGCAGAAACACTCTCTGGCCGGCTCGAAGGCGGCCCATCCTGGCGACCAAGTCGGCGAGTTCATCGCCCGATGCCTCGCGAAGGTGAAGGGCGCCTACATCCTTCCAGCAGGACAGCCGGCTCGCTCCGGCAAACACTACGTCCATGACCCGGAGCGGAGAATCGCCTGGAGCATCATCGTCGATCTCTGGGTATCCGCGGAGCAGCGCATACCCGTGACCGTAGCGATAATCCATCAGACGAAACGTCCGGGAGTCCCGAAAGTCGACTGTCTTCTTTGTCACAGCGCCCCCCACGTGCCCAGACGGAGATTCGTCCTGTAGAAGGTCACAGTATCCATCAAGCCGTGGTTGGCGACCTGGATAAGCTCCCACTGGGTGGCCAGCAGGCTTCCATTGTCGGCGGCGGCCGCCTCGCGTGCCCTCTGAAGCGCCATCGCAGGGCCACGATTGGCCCCCGGAAGACCGTCAAGCATAAAGGAGATCTCGCCTCCGCCCTCGGCCGTGCGGCGAAGGACGTTGAAGACCTCCTGCCTCCAGTCGCCGACAACGCCCATTAAATGGCGCGCGCCAACGTGCTCCGCAAAACCCGTTACATTGTGACTCTCCCTTCCCAGAGCGACGTGATCCTTCGGACCGATGAAGCCGCAGTTATGGGCAAGAACAGACTTGTCTCCGGCCTCTACGTAGAACGTATGTGTGTCAGCGACCGTGAGGTCGTGGACCGTGGGGTGGTTCGGCTGCTTCGTGGTACCGACGACCTGGACAGTGGTGCCGGTCGGGGTGCGGAGGTGGTCAGCGTTCGTCAGGTGGTCGGCGCGGACCCACTGGCGGTCCTTGGCGTCCCAGAACAGGTGGTGTTCGGTGGCGAGGATGACGCCGGTCTCGTCGCCCTTCTTGCCATCGGTGTCGACGGTGATCTGGACGAGGTTGAGGTAGGCGACGCCCGAGAAGGCGGCGAGAACCGGCTTCGGCACGGTCTTGCCCGTCAGCGGGTCGGTGGCCAGGACCTTGTCGCCGGGCCTGATCTGCTCGATCGCCTTGCTGGTGCCGTCCGCCAGCTTGACCATGGTGCCCGCGGCGAAGCTGTTGCAGCCGGACCGTGCCCCGGATGTGGCCCGTGCCTTGCCCGCGGCCTTGCCCGCCGCGGCTCTGCCCGCCGCGGCACCCGCGGATTCGCCGCCCCCGGCCGCCGCGCCGCCGCCGCGGCCCAGGGCGCTTCTGGCCTTGCTGGCCGCCTTGCCCGCCGCTCCGGCGACCGCCCTGCCGGTCGCGGTGGTGGCGAGTTTGCCGAGGGCTGCACTCACACCCTTGCCGACGACGCCTCCTGCCGCGCCTGTGATGGCGCCGACCGCCGCCGACTTGAACGCTCCCCCGGCGCTCCATTCGTCGCGCGGTGTCGAGACCAGGTAGCCCGCCAGGTTGCCTGCCGCTCCGCCCGCGGCGGCGCAGCCGATGCTGCCGGCGCCGAACGTGGCCGCCTCGCAGCCGGCGGTGACGACGATGGCGACGGTGACGTTGACGATGGTGGCCTTGTGCTCGTGCCAGATCTTCTTGGCCTTGCAGCCGAAGCTCCACCGGCCGCAGTGAGGCGGATTGCTGGGCGGGGGAGGTGAGGAGTAGCCGCCCCCACCGCCTCCGCCCCCACCACCGCCGCCACCGCCGCCACCGCCGGAGGGCGGGTTGCACGGGTTGGAGGCGATGATCCCGCACTGGGTGCCGCCGTCGTACATCAGGCCGGTGGGGTCGGAGCCGGTCACCGGGTTGTTGTCGGCGTAGGCGTAGCCGTTCCAGCTCTGCGGGTCGCTGGCGTCGAAGACGGGGTCGACGGAGATGAAGCGGCCCGTCTCGGCGTCGTACTCGCGGGCGCCGAGGTGGGTCAGGGCGGTGGCCTCGTCGATGACGCCGCCCACGAAGCCCTTCTGGCCGGGCCAGGACGCCGGTACGACGCCGCGTTGCTGCCCGAACGGGGTGAAGCGGCGGCGGGTCGTCGCCTGCGTGGAGGTGTCGTCGACGGAGGTGTCCGCGGTGCCGTGATGGTCGGCGCCGAGCCAGGTCACGCCCTTGCCGGTACGGGCGGCGATGGCCTGCCCGGCGAAGTCGTAGTAGCGGGTCGCGCTCTTGGCACCGGTCTTGGTGTCGAGCCGGATCTCCATGCCGGCGACGTACAGGGTGGTGGAGGTGGGGTCGCGGCGGATGAGCCGTTCGCCGCCGGCGTCGTAGACGAAGGTGCTGACGCCGGAGGGGTCGGTCGACTTCGCGAGGTGGCCTTCGACGTCCCATTCCAGCAGGCGGCCCGAGCCGCGTTCGGTGGTGTTGCCGGACTTGTCGTAGGTGTAGGTGTCGATCTGGCCGTCGCGCGGACCGCCCTCGTACGCGACGGAGGTCAGCGTGTGCGGTTGCGGTTTGCCGGGCCCGGCGTAGGTGTAGGTCTTGGTGATGTCCCCGGTCGCCTGGTGGTCGATCTCCTTGGTGCGGTTGCCGACGCTGTCGTAGGCGAAGGACTGCCAGTACGGCGCGGGTCCCCCGACGATGTTCTGCGAGGGTCCGGTGGCGCAGTCGTCGGTGGAGGTCCAGGCGTCGGTGAGGCGTTGCAGCCAGTCCTGGCGGAAGCACTGCACGTCTGGTGTCTGGCCGGAGGGGGTGTCGGCGATCTTGGTGATGTTGCCGGACGGGTCGTAGGTGTAGTGGGTGTCGGCCACCGAGATCGGAGCGGTCTCCCGCTCGAACACCGAACGCGCGAGCCGGTTGGTGCCCTCCTCGTAGAAGTTGGTCTGCTTGACCCGCTTCAGGCCGGTGCTCATCGTCAGGTCGAGGACCTGGCCGAGCTTGCCGTAGGTCGTCGAGGTGACGTAGTTGGTCAGGCCCCGCATCGTGGTCGGGTTGCCGAGCTGGTCGTAGTCGTACAGGATCGTCTCGCCGAGCAGGCCACCCGCGGCCGGCAGCACCGTGCGGTGGACGGTGCCGTCGGGGTTGTAGTCGGTCGTGGTCTTGTACGTGCCGGCCAACCCGCCTTCGGCGGCGGGTATGACGGTCTGGGTGCCGGTGGGCCGGTAGGCGTTGTCGTAGCCGGTGACCGAGCTGGTGTAGGCGTCCATGGCACCGGTGGCCGCGTTCTTGACATAGCGGGTGGAGCCGGTGGGCTGGCCCTTGACCACGGTGCCGTCGGGCAGCTTGTCGAACGTCCACTCGGCGAGCTTGGTGCCCGAGGCGGAGGTGCCGGCGTATTCGGCGGTCTTGCGGCCGAGTGCGTCGTAGGTGAGGAACAGACTGGAGCCGCGGGCGTCGGTGACCGTCGTGAGCAGGTCGTTCTTGTGGTCGTAGGTGAGCTTGGCGGTGCCCTTGTCGGGGTCGTCGACCTGGACCATCCGGCCGCGCAGGTCGTAGTGGTAGGTCCAGACGTTGCCCGCGGTGTCGGTGACGGTGGCCGGCTTCCCGGCGCGGGTGTAGGTGTACTTCGTGGCGTCGTAGTCGCCGGTGGGGGCGTCGCCCTTGTACTGGCGGACCTCGACGGTCTCGCCCTGCCCGTTGGTGATGGTGGTGGTGGGGGTCGCGCCGGCGGGCGGGTCGACGCTGATGCGGTCGCCGCCGTACGTGGTGGTGGTGCGCCACTGCTCGGTGCCGCGCTTGCGGAAGATCTGCGCGGTCGGCCACTCCATGCCGTTGTAGACGGTGACGCTCTGCCCGGGCACGTCGTCGTCGCTGCCCGGGACCCACAGCGTGCTGCCGGGATCGCCTTCGGTGTAGTAGTCGGCGTTGGTCTTGTAGACCAGGCCACGGGTGTCGTAGAGGGTGTCGTTGATCAGTCGGCCGCCGCCCGGCGCGGGCTCCTGCTTCTGCCTGGGGCGCAGGAGTCCGTCGTAAAGGGCGTACCCGGTGGTGTAGGTGGCGCCGTCGGCGCGCAGCGTCGAGGTGGAGACGGTGGTGGGGCCGTCGGCGCGGATCTGGTAGCCGAACTTCATGTTCGGGGTCGAGGCGTAGCCGCTCTTGGCGTGGCCGGGCAGCCAGACGCCGGTCAGCCGGCCGAGCGGGTCGTAGGCCAGGTCGGCGCGCTTGCCGTTGGCGTCGGTGGTCGCGGTGGCCAGGCCCCAGGCGGGCTCGATCTCGGTGGTGGTGACGTGGCCGAGGGCGTTGGTCTCCTGCTTGGCGGTGACCAGGCCGGTGGCCGGGGTGTAGGAGGTCCTGGTCGTGGTGCCGTTGGGATCGGTGACCACCAGGGGGCGGCCGTAGACGTCGAAGGTGGTCGAGCCGGCGGTGACGTACTGGGGGCCGCCGTTCCAGGAGCCGAGCTTCTCGGTCCTGGTGACGTCGCCCTTGGACGGTGCCGCGCCGAAGGTCCCGCCGTCGTAGTACTTGCGGACGTCGGAGGTCACGTCGGCCGGCCGGTCGGGAGTGACGGTGCACGCCTTGGTGACGGTCTCGACGCGGACGGCGTAGGAGATCATCCAGCGCCCGGCGTCGCGGGCGTAGGTGGTGCGGACGCAGCTGTCGTCGTCGGCGGTGGCCTGGTCGCCGAGGTCGTTGACCTGGGTGGGCAGGCCGTCACCGTTGTAGTCGGTGTCGGTCGTGTTGTACCGCCAGCCACCCGACGCCAGCGCGGTGCGGGTGCGCTCCTTGTCCTCGCGCACCATGCTCGCCGTGGTGGTCCCCCACGAACGCACCCGCTTGGCGGTCTGCTTCGTCCAGTAGCCGGTGATCGTGCCCGTCATGGCGGGCCCGGACGGGCCGTCGTAGCGGATCTCCTCGCGGACGCGGCCCTGCAGCGGCTCGGCGTCGTCGACGGCTGTTCCCGTGGAGTCGGTGACCTTGACGTCCCGTTTGCCGCCGCCGGACAGCTCGTCGCCGTCCATGCCGCGGAAGTAGGTGAACTCGGCCTTGGAGCGCTGCTCCCCCGGGGCGCCGCGCAGCACCCGCACCTTGCCGTAGCCGCGCCACTGCGACCAGGTCTTGTACTTCTCCTTGGTCAGCCCGTCGTCATCGTCGTGGTGCCAGGCGCCGCCGCCCAGGTACTCGTACGTCTCCAGCGTGTCGGGGGCGCCGCCGGTGCGGTCGATCTGCTGGACCTGGGTGACGACGTACTTGTGGAACCAGTCGAGCTTGGGCGAGGTGGCGCCCTCGGGCGACCAGTACTGCGGGTAGCAGCGGCGGGTGTTGGAGTCCGGGTCGGGGGTGTCGCCGGCGGTGCAGTCCTCGTCGGAGTAGGTGACGGACAGGGCGCCGCCGGTCTCGTTGTCGATCGCCGAGATACGCCACTTGGTCAGCGGCGGGCGTCCTTCGAGCGCGTCGACCCGGTTGGGCCGCTGCACGCCGGCGAACTTCACCGGCGGCAGGAACGCGGTCCCGCCGACCTTGCCGGTGTGCTGGATCCCGGCCAGCCACAGCGCCGGCGCCGTGCCGTCGCCGGGCGCGCGCATCTGCTGGTCGAGGGTCCAGGTGTCGACGTCCTTGTACGCGCTGCCGGACAGCACCTGCGTGGTGACGGCGGCCAGCCGCTTGCGCGTCCAGAATGTCGGCGAGTACCGGTCGAGGCACTTGTCGCCGGAGTCGCAGTTCTGGTCGTAGGGGACGTCGGGCCAGTACTTCGCGTTGTCCTTGGTGAACTTGCTCTCCGCGCAGTCGAAGCTCGACGTCGCGATGCACCGCTCCTTGGCGTCGAAGACCACCCTGGCCGGGGCCGAGGAGGAGAAGATCGCGTCCGAGCGCTGCCCGTAGTCGATGCGCTTGAGGTAGCCGCTCCGGTCGTAGGCGGTGGGGGTGCCGTTCGGCACGCCGTCGGTCAGGGTGGTGACGTCGCGGCGGTAGTAGTTGGTCTCGCGGCCGTACCAGAAGGTGCTCACCGTGCCGTGCGGGTCGACGACGTAGTCGAGGTTCCACCGCCACGCCTGCTTGCACCAGGAGTCGGAGAAGGAGTCCTGGTGGCAGGGCTCGCCGTCGTCGTCGCCGAACACCGGGACGGTCCACGTGGACTGTGTCTCGGCGCTGCCCTCGGACCAGCCCGGCAGGTGGTTGCGGCCGAAGTAGTACTGGGTGCCGTCGGGGGTGGTGACGCGCCAGTACTCGCCGTCCTTGTCGCCGTTGTCGGCGCCCGACAGCTTCTCGATCTTGGAGCCGTCGTCGTCCTTCGGCTGCCAGGTGCCGGTCACGTCGTCCAGCACCAGCTCGGTGGCCTGGCCGTTCAGTGACAGGGTGGCGTTGTCGTTGCCCCAGCACTGGTCGTTGCGCCTGGGGGTCACGCCGTCGTCGGCGCACGCCTTGTACCGGCGCTCGACGAAACCGGGCCAGTAGTCGAAGCCCTCGCCGATCCAGGACGCCTGGTTGTTGGTGGCGACCGTACGGCCGTCGATGCTGCCCGAGGAGTAGACGAAGCCGACGTTGGGAGTCGGGCCGCCCGGGGTCGGGGGCAGGCGCAGCGGATAGGACCAGGAGAAGGCGCCGCTCTGGTTGCTCACGTTCCACGTCGCCGACGGTGACAGCGACGTCGCCTCGTACGTGCCCGCAGAGCCGGACGGCGCGGCCTCCGCCGCCAGCGTGGTCGCGCCCGCCGCGAGGTCGACGTCGGCCGCCAGCCGGCCCGTCTTGACGTCGTTGCGCGTGGGCAGCGGCGTCCGGGTCTGGCACTCGGGCCGCTCCGGCGTGGTGGCCGCGCACGCGGGCAGCTCGACCAGGCGTAACCGCGAGGCCCAGTCGCCGCCGTAGGCGTACCGGAAGCCGGAGTAGTCCACCTCGACCGCCATCCGGGCCGGAGCGGACGGCCTCAGCCGGAGGCCGAGCCCGTCGATGCGGGACCTGGCCGCGGTGGGCGCGTCCAGCGTCCGTACCTCGACGGCGGGGGCGGCGCCGGCGGTGGCCGGCGCCTTGCCGTTCTTCTGGACGGCGGCCGGTCCCAGCCAGATCGGGAGCTGCCCTGCCCGCGCCTTCGCGGAGCCACCACCGGCCGCGGTCACTGCCGTACCCGGCCGCGGCCAGGTCACCGCGGGCGCGCCCTTGAGGTCGTACGCGGCGCCCGGATCCGTCAAGAGCCCCTGTGCCTTGACGGCATGACCGGGTACGGCATGTTGCTCCTGGACCTGGTGCCATGCCGGGTCGTCGTCGGTCGCCTGGGCGGCGATCGGGCTGAGCAGCGTGGCGGGCACCACGACGGCCAGGAGTGCGGCGATCTGGGTCCAGCCTCGCCTCGAACCGAGCACGGCTTTCCTCCGGTTTGTGATCATAGGAACGTGGTCAGCCGTCGATGGGCAGGTTCATCGCGATGTTGACGACCTGCCGGTCGGTCAGGGTGCCGGTGTAGACGCGGACGTCGTCGATGTCGCCGCCGAAGTAGTCCACGGCGGCGCTGTTGTACCTGGCGCGGCCGATCTGCAGCGCGCCCGCCGCCCAGCCGCCGGTGACGGGGCGCTGGTCGTTGAGCTGACCGTTGACGTAGAGGCGGATCTGCTGGGCCTGCTCGTCGTACACGCCGGCCAGATGGGTCCAGGTGTTGAGCACCGAGCAGTCGACGGGCTCGGCCGAGCCGGCGCGCGTCAGGGTGCCGCTGGAGGCGCTGGGGCTCGTCGCGAACGACCAGCGCGGCACCGCGACGCCGTTCTCGGGGATGAGCCGGTAGCCGAGGTAGAAGGAGCTGTAGGCGGCTCCGTCCTGGGCGAGGACGGTCATCGCGCGGCTCGGCAGCGCGCAGGTGTCGTCGCCGGCCAGCCGCACCCAGGCCGTGACGGCGTAGCTGTGGTCGGTGCGCAGCGGCGCCGACGGGGTGGCGGCGTAGCCGGTGGTGCCGTTCAGGCTGAGCGCGCCGCCGCCGTCGAAGCCGTCGCCGGCCCAGGTGGCGCCGCCGGCGAGGGCCGCGGGCCAGCGGCTGTCGGTCGTGTTGACCGCGGTGGTGCCGGTGGTCTCGTCGAACTTCCACCAGCCGCGCTGAATGGGCGGCTGCTTGGCCATCGCGGCGATCTCGTTGCCGAGGGCGGGGTCGTTGACGGTGCGCGGGTCGTCGGACAGCTCCCGCTTCCAGATCTTCACCTCGTCGATGTCGCCGGCGAAGTTCTCGATGTAGGCGCCGCGCGACTTCACCCGGCCGAGTTGCAGCGGGCCGGTCGCGTCCCACGGTTTGTACGGGAAGGCGCCCGTCGTCGTCTGCGGGATGCCGTTGACGTACAGGCGCAGCTGCCGCTCCGGCGCGTCCCACACCCCGGTCAGATGCGTCCAGATCCCGGTCGTCGGCTCGGTGTCGCCGATCGCCCGCACGATGGTCTTGTCGTCGACGTCGGCGTCGAACTTGCTGAAGATCCACCGCTTGGAGCCGGAGGAGTAGTAGAGCTGGAAGCCCGTGCCGCGCACGGCGTCCTGGCTGACCACCGTGGAGTTCTTGCTCTTGTCGTTCAGCAGCACCCAGGCCGAGACGCTCATGCTCCGGTCGGTGTGCACCACCGGGCCGTCCGTGCTGCCGTACCCGGTGCCGCCGTCCAGGTGCAGGCCTCCGGCCACCCGTCCACCGGCCCAGTTCGTGCCGCCGGCCAGCGTCGCGGGATGTGTCGTCGCTCCGGAGTCGGCCGCCGTGGAGCCCGTGGTCTCGTCCAGCCGCCAGTGTCCCTCGGGGCCGAACCCGGCGTTGACGTAGAAGCTGTAGACGGCGGGGGTCTTGCCGACGTTGCCCGCCCGGTCGACCGGGTAGACGTACAGGGCGTTGAGCCAGTCGTGGCGGGGCGCGAGCCGCACGTTGACGCTCGTCTGCCCGGCGGGGACCGCGATCTGGGTGGCGGGGGTGGCCAGTGCCGGGTCGTCGAGCGCCCATCGGAAGGCGGTCACGTCGCTCTCACCGTCGCCGGGGGCCAGCGTGAATCCGCCCGCCCAGCCCACGCTGCCCTGCCAGGCGTCCGGAGTGTCGGCCGGGTAGTCGAGGGAGCTGACCTTGGGCAGGGTGGCCGGGTCGATCGTGTCCACGGTGAACTCGCACCACTTGCTCCACGTGCTGGAGTCCGTGCCGTCGTATGCCCTGACCTTGTAGCCGTAGGTGTGGCCGGTGGTGAGCCCGGCCAGCTTGACCGAGTGGTCGGTGGCCGAGGTGGTGTACTTGTAGGCGGTCTTGCCGTCGCCGGGCAGGGTCGAGGTGATGTCGTCCCACACGCCGGTCGCGGTGTTGTAGTGGTGCAGGACGAACTCGGCCCGTACGCCGTCGTTGGCCTTGTCCGGGTCGTAGATCTTGGCCTTGAGCTGGAGCGGGTTGGCGGCGTCGCCGGCGTTGACCGCCGGGCGGGCGGCTCCGGTGGCGCAGGGGGTGGCCGGGTAGGTGCCGATGCCCGAGGGCGCGGCCGGCGGGGTGTTGTAGTCGATGACGAGCTTGGGAGAGGTGCCGAAGCCCTTCCACCCCCACACGCCGCTGCTGGTGTCGTTGGAGTCCCTCAGCCCGAACGTCGTGTTCGACCAGCCGGCCTTGGCGGCCTTGACGATCGCGCCGGTCACGTTGAACTCGATGCCCTTGTCCGGGCAGGAGGAGCTGTAGCCGGCGTCGGAGGCCACGCTGTCCTGGTGGTCGCTCCAGGACGGCTGATGGCTCCAGTTCGTCGAGCTGGAGATGCCGCCGGTGAGCCAGAGCTGCACGGCCTGCGGGCTGGAGGTGCAGCCCCAGGACTTGACCTGCGTGATGCGGAACGTGGCCTTGAGGATGTGCTTGCCGTTGACGTTGTCGGAGTCCATCCGGAAGAACGACCGCTTCAGGCCGCTGCCGTAGTTGCCCGCCTCCGGCATGTGGCTGGAGTTCCAGTACTCCTGGGAGGGGTAGGCCTGGTCCACGTACGTCCAGGCCAGCTTGGAGCCCGACCACTGCGGGTCGATGTACACCGGGAAGGTGGTGTCGGGAGCGGTCAGCAGCTTCTTGTCCGGCGTGAGCGCGATACGGTCCTGCGCCACGTCGATGCCCATGACCGCCTGCCTGCCCTCGCGACGCGGCCCCGCCACCAGCGACGACGGCGCGGCCGCCGTCCCGGAGGAGTCCCACATGCGCGGCGGCGGCGAGTGGAAGAGCTCCGATCCCGCCGGCGTCACGGCGCTCAGGCCGCCGGTCGCCGTCCTGCGCACCGTCAGCCCGTTCGCGCGCATGCCGAAGTCGAGCCTGTCCAGCGCGGGCTTGGCGGCGGCGTCCCGGTTCTTGACCACGAGCACCTCGGAGAAGCCGAGCACCGACGCGGTCACCTTCAGGTCGACGCCGGGAAGGACCTCGCCGTACGTCGCCGTGTCGCCGTCCAGCGCCGGCTTCGGCAGGCTTCCCGGCCATGTCATCGCCACCGAACGGCCGCCCTCGCCGATGGCGGCCAGGGCGGCCGTCCCGCCACCGGAGAAGGTGAGATCCAGCGGGGTCGCCGTGGTGTGGACGGTTCCGTCCGCCGCGAAGACCAGCGTCGTGTCGACGTCGGCCCAGCCGCCTCCCCGCCGTACCCGCTCGGGCAGTGCCGAGGTCTGTGAGGTGAAGGAGCCGTCGGGGTTGGCGAACACCTGACGGTTCTCCGTACGCAGCGACAGCACCTCCACCCGCTGCTTGCTGCTGCGTGCCTGGTCCAGGGCCTCCGCCTCGGTCCGTGGCGGCGGGTCCGCCGTCGCGGCCAGCGCGGCGGGTGCGGCGTGCAGGACGCCACCGGCGGCCAGGCCGCCGGCCCACAACGACATGACCACGGCGAGGAGCGCGCGGGGGGTGCGGCGGCGCATGAAGTCTCCTGAGGATCTGCGTCCGGTGATGATCTCGGCTCGCACCATCTAAGGAAATTTCGGATTTGAGAGCGTCAACCTGAGACATGAAGATCACTGAAACGTCCGCCGTACGGCCATGCCGGAAAGGTCAACCGGCTGCGGTACGGCGCCCGCTCGTCTACCGCCCAGGTTGTAGCGGCCGTCAGCCGGGCGACTGATGAGGAACCCGGTCGACGGCGGCTACCATGCGCTGATGCGCGCAAAGGTGGTGTCGTCCCTCAGACGGCTCGCCATGGCGAACCCCTTCCTCACCGACCTGATATTCAGCGTCATCGTGGCCGGCATCACCGTGGCGTTCGGGTTCGTCCTGTCCGGGGATGCGGCCGAGCTGGGCTACGCGCAGCGCCCGCTGGACGCCGTCGGCGTCGGGTTGACGCTGGTGACCAACCTCGCGCTGGCGTGGCGACGGCGCGCGCCGCTCACGGTGCTGGGGATCTGCTGCGCCACGGCGATCGTCCTGCACGCGGCCGGCTACGATTCCAGGCTGAACGAGGCGCCGCCGCTGCTGGCGCTCTACACCGTGGCGAGCCGGTCGCGCCCGCTCGTGTCGATCCCGTGCGCGCTGCCCGTGGCCGTCTCCTGGTGGCACGCGGCGTTCCTCGCCCCGCCCGCGTTCACGGGAATGAACATCGCGCAGGCGAGCCTCCTCATCGCCGTCGCCTGGACGTTCGGCAACAGCACCAGGATGCTGGTCGAGCGCAACAGGCGGCTCGGCTACCTCACCGAACGGCTGCATCACGAGCAGGACGAGAAGGCGCGCCGCGCCGTCACCGAGGAACGGGTGCACATCGCCCGCGAGCTGCACGACGTGGTCGCCCACCACATGTCGGTCATCGTCATCCAGGCGGGGCTCGCCCGCTACGTCTTCGCCTCCGACCCCGCGACCGCGCGTGGCGCGCTCACCACCATCGCCGACACCGGCAGCGAGGTCATGGGCGAGATGAGACGGCTGCTGTCCGTCCTGCGCATCGACGCCGACGACGAGGCTGACGGCTACGACCCGGCACCCGGCCTGCAACGGCTCGGGCCTCTGGTCGAACGGGTGCGCTCGGCGGGTGTGCCGGTGCAGGTCTCGATCACCGGCGACGTGCGCCCGCTGCCGTCCGGCATCGACCTGTGCGCGTACCGGGTCGTTCAGGAATGCCTCACCAACGTGCTCAAACACGCGGGCCCCGCAACGGCGCGGGTCTCACTGACGTACGGCGCCGAACTGGAGTTACGAGTCACCGACGACGGGGGCGGGGCGGCCGTCAAGGCCAAGGAGGGCGGTCACGGCTTGATCGGCATGCGCGAACGCGTCAAGCTCTACAAGGGAACGATCACAGCCGGAGCCGGGCCGTCAGGCGGATTCGAGGTCGTGGTCACCCTGCCCCTGTCCTCCACGGAACCGGACGCATGATCAAGGTAATGGTCGTCGACGATCAGATTCTCGTCCGTGCCGGACTGACGGCGCTGCTGCGTGCCGTGCCCGAGCTCGACGTCGTCGGCGAGGCGGCCGGCGGCGAGGAAGCCGTCTCCCTGGCGGCGGAGACCCGCCCCGACGTGATCCTCATGGACATCAGGATGCCGGGCATGAACGGCGTCACGGCGACCGAGCGCATCCTGTCCGCGGACGGCGACCACCGGCCTCGGGTGCTCATCCTGACCACGTTCGACCTCGACAAGTACGTCTACAACGCCCTGCGTGTCGGCGCCTCGGGCTTCCTGCTCAAGGACACCCCGCCGGAACGGCTCATCGCCGCCATCCAGACGATCGCCTCCGGCGACATGCTCTTCTCGCCCAGCGTCACCCGCCGCCTCATCGAGGCCTACACCCATCGGACCGTCCCGGCCGCCGCCCCGCCCTCTCCCGCGTTGGACCTGCTCACCGCCCGCGAGAGCGAGGTGCTCAAACTGGTCGGGCACGCTCTGTCCAACGCCGAGATCGCCGCCCTCTTGAGCGTCAGCGAGGCCACCGTCAAGACGCACCTCAACCGCGCCATGGCCAAGCTCGGCCTCGGCAGCCGCGCCCAGGCCGTGGCCCTGGCCTACGAGTCCGGCCTCGTCGTCCCCGGCCAGGAGACGCCCTCCCCAGGGTGACGGCTCAGGTGTCGTCAAGGGTGGCCAGGTGGGCCGTGACATCGTCGGCGAAGCGGGCCAGCAGGCGGCCGAGATCCTTGCGGTCCTGCTCGGGCCAGTGGGCGATGGCGCCGGTGAACCAGCCGATGAGCGTGCGCGCGTAGCGGTCGGCGGCCGCCCTGCCCTCGTCGGTCGGCTCGATGAAGCTGACCCGGCGGTCATGCGGGTCGCCGATGCGGCGGACCAGGCCGCGCCGCTCCAGCTGCTGGACCTGCCGCGTGACGTGCGGCTGGACGAGCTGCATCTTCTCCGCGATCTCGCTGATCCGCAGCGGAGCGCCGGCCAGGTGCACGGAGACGAGGACGGAGAAGGCCGGCCGATCGGCCTCGATCCCGGCCACGTCCATGGCGTGCTCGGTCAGGCGGCCGCGGCTGATGGCGGTGCTGAGCTGCGCGAGGCGGGGCATCACGGCCAGCACCTGGTCGTCGTCCCCGCCGACGGGGTCTTCGAGTCCGGCGTTCATCGCAGCTCCAGTTGCATACTTAAAACATGTATCTATATGGTGGTCCGTGGTGGTGCTCACGGCCGCACCGCGCTCGCAACAAGGATACCTAAAGCATGCATCTATCGCTGCCGCAGGCCGAACAGGAAGGATCCCCCATGAAGCGCAAGATCCTCATCTCCGGGGCCAGCATCGCCGGCCCGTCGCTCGCGTACTGGCTGGACCGCTACGGCTTCGAGGTCACCGTCGTGGAGAAGGCCTCCCACCTGCGCGGGGGCGGGTACGCCATCGACATCCGCGGGACCGCCCGCGACGTCGTCGAGCGCATGGGCCTGCTGCCACGTCTGCGCCCGCTGCACGTGAACACCCGACAGATCACCTTCCTCGACCCCGGCGGCGCCGTCCTCACCAGCCTGCGCCCGGAGGCGCTCACCGGCGGCGCCGAGGGCCTCGACCTGGAAGTACGCAGGGGGGACCTGGCCGACTGCCTCTACGGCCTGGTCGAGGACAAGGTCGAGTTCCTGTTCGGCGACTCCGTCGCCACCCTCGACGACCGCGGCGGCCACGTGGAGGTCACCTTCGACAGCGGCCTCCGGCGCACGTTCGACCTGGTGATCGGCGCCGACGGGCTGCACTCCAACACCCGCGGCCTGGCCTTCGGCCCGGAGGAGCGCTACCACCGCTACCTCGGCTTCTGCTTCGCCGGTTTCACCATGCCCAACGACTTCGGTCTCGAGCGTGAGGGAGTGCTGTGGAACGTTCCGGGCCGGGCCGCCGCCCTCTACGCGCACGAATCCGGCGAGCCGATGCACGGCTTCCTGACCTTCGCGCGGGACGAGCCGCCCTTCACGGCCTTCCGCACCCCGCAGGCGCAGCGCGACCTCGTGGCTGCGACGTTCCCCGACACGGTGTGGGAGATTCCGCGGATGGTGACGGCGATGCGCGCGGCCGACGACCTGTTCTTCGACGTCGTCAGCCAGATCCACATGCCCGCCTGGTCCACCGGCCGCGTCGCCCTCGTCGGCGACGCCGCCTACGCGACGTCGTTCATGTCGGGTCAGGGGTCGAGCGTGTCGCTCGTGGGCGCCTACGTCCTGGCCGGCGAGCTGGCCACCCACGGTGACCACGTCACCGCCTTCGCCGCGTACGAGAAGACGGTCCGCGACTTCGTGGAGCGGAACCAGGCCCTCGCGACGGAGGGCGGCGGCGTGGTCGCCCCGCGCACCCGGCAGCGCCTCGACGAGCGCAACGCGATGTTGCGCGGCCGGACGGCGCTGCCGTCCGGCGCCGCCGGCGGCGCCGCGCACACCGCCCTCGTCCTGCCGGACTACGAGCGCACCCTCGGGGGCTGAGCCGGCTCGGCAGGTCAGGCGCGTGGCGGGATCGTGGCGGCGTCCAGGAGGGGGGCCAGTTCGCGGGTCACGGTCGTCAGGGCGCGCACGTCCCGCTCCGCCCGCGCGATGAGGATCGCCCCCTCCAGCGCGCTGATCATCAGGGTGGCGAGCGGCTCGGCCCGCTCCTCCGGCACGCCCATGCCGGCCAGGGCCCGCGCCACCGGCCCGGTCCAGCGGGCGAACGCGGCCGCGACGGCGGCCCGGGTCGACTCGGCCGCGTCCGCGCAGTCCACGGTGGCCGCGGCGACGGGGCAGCCGCCCGCCTCGAACCCGGCGGAGCCGTACTCGTCGATCCACTGGGCGGCCATCGCGGCGAACAGCCGGCTCGGCGACGGCTCCGGCATGGCGGCGAGGAACCGGGCGACGCGGCCGGCGGCGTAGCGGCCCGCCCAGTCCACGGCCTCGTTGACGAGTTGCTCCTTGCCGCCCGGGAAGTAGTGGCGGAGCGAGCCCCGGGGCGCCCGCGCGTGGGCGGCCACGTCCCGCATTCCGGTGGCGGCCACCCCGTCACGGCGGATGAGCTGCGCCGCGCTGAACACCATCCGCTCCCGCGGCCCCCGCTCCGCACGCGCCATCCCGGCCTCCCGCCTCGGCCAAGCGTCCCCGCGACCGGCCCACCTCTGGGCAGCCCCTGGGAGCACACCCTACCGGTCCCGCCCTATGACGCTTGTCATAGGGCCGTCTATTATGACGACTGTCATATACCGAGAGGTCAGGCGGTGGTGCTGCGTGGACGTCGGGTTCATCGGCCTCGGGGTCATGGGGCAGCCCATGGCGCTCAACCTGGCCCGCGCCGGGACTCCCCTCGTGGTGTGGAACCGCACCCCGGCCAGGGCCGAGCCGCTGCGCGCGGCCGGCGCGGACGTCGCGTCAGGAGCCGCCGAGGTGTTCGGACGGGCGCGGACCGTGATCCTCATGCTGTCGGACGAGGCCGCCGTGGACGCGGTGCTGTGCCGGGGCACGCCGGACTTCGCCGCGCGGGTCGCGGGACGCGTCGTCGTCCACATGGGAACGACGTCGCCCGGCTACTCCCGCGACCTGGAGGGGGACGTGCGGGCGGCGGGCGGCGGCTACGTCGAGGCGCCGGTCTCCGGCTCCCGCGAGCCCGCCGAGGCCGGGCGGCTGGTGGCCATGCTCAGCGGGGAGCGCGCCGATGTGGAGGAGGTGGCGCCGCTGCTGGGGCCGATGTGCCGGGAGACGTTCGCCTGCGGGCCGGTGCCGAACGCGTTGCTGACGAAGCTGGCGGTGAACCTGTTCCTCATCACCATGGTCACCGGCCTCACGGAGGCGTTCCACTTCGCCGACCGGCACGGGCTGGACCGGCGGCGGTTCGCCGACATCCTGGACGCCGGTCCCATGGCCAGCGCCGTGTCCCGGATGAAGGCGCCCAAGCTGCTGGCCCGGGACTTCGGGGTGCAGGCGGCGGCGCTGGACGTGCTGAAGAACAACCGGCTGATCGCCGAGGCGGCCCGGGCGGCGGGCCTGGCCTCGCCGCTGCTGGACGTGTGCCACGACCTGTTCGGCGAGACCGTGGACCTGGGACACGGCGGGGCCGACATGGTGGCGGTGCTCCACGCGATCGAGGCCCGGACCAAGGCCGTCTGATGCGGCCTCAGGCGCGGCCCACGTCGTCGCCCCCGTTCCCGTCGGCCGCCGCGGCGGGGGAAGTCCGGCGGGCCAGCTCGGCCTCGGCCCACTCGGCCCACTCCTTGCGCATGGCGAAGAAGCGCCGGCCGTACTCCATGGTCAGCCGCCCGTAGAACGACAGGTTGTCCTCGCCCCACGTCACCTGCTCCTGGAGCCCGGCCAGCTCGTCGCGCCGCTCCTCCATCAGGGCGGCGCGGTCGCGCAGGTACGCGCGGGCCTGCTCGGGTTCGAGCTGACCGAGGAAGAACACGCGCAGAAGCGTGCCGTCACGCTGCGCCGGCTTGGGCGTCTCCTCGACCAGCCACCGGCGCAACTCCTCGCGGCCGGCGGCGGTCGCCCGGTACTCCTTGCGGCCGCGGGGCCCCTCGGCGGCGACCTCGATCAGGCCGTCGGCCGTGAGCTTGGCCAGCTCGCCGTACAACTGGCTCTGGGTCGCCGACCACACGTTGGCCAGCGAGATCTCGAAGAGCTTCATCAGGTCGTACCCGCTCGCGCCGTCAAGCTCCACGATCAGGCCCAGCACCGCATGCCGCAGACTCATACCTCGAACCATACAGTTCTAGATTGACATGTCAAAAGTGGAAGGTCTAAATTCGACGTGTCTAAGTTGGAATGTCATCGAGAGGCGGCGTCATGCTGAAGTACTACGGCCGGACCTTCCTGCCCTGGATCGCCCTGGCGATCGTGAGCGATTTCGGCGCCCTCGCGGGAGCGATCACGGGCCTCGTCGCCGCGGTCGTCCTGCTCGCCCTCGACCGGCTGCGCTCCGGGATCGCCTGGGACGCGCTCATCCTGGAGACTTCGACCACCGTCTACATGGCGCTGCTGACCGCGCTCTCCTTCGCGGCCCACGGCTCGGCGGTGCTGGGCTACGGGGCGTCGCTGGCCATCGCGTGGCTCGCCGTCACCGCGTGGGGCACCCTGGCCGTCGGCCGCCCGTTCACCGCGGGCATCGCCCGCCGCCAGGTCGCCCCCGAGATCGCCGCCATGGAGGGGTTCCGCCGGGTCAACGTGGTCATCACCACGGCCTGGGCCACCGGCTTCACCGTCACCGCGATCGCGCTGGCCTGCGTGCAGCACTGGGCGCCGCACTCCACCGCCGTGCTGGTGGCCTGCAAGATCGCCGGCTTCACCCTGCCCGCCGTGTTCACCGCGCGCTACTCCGCCAAGGCCCGCGAGCGCGCGACGGCCGCCGCCACCACCACCGCCGCCGCCGCCCGGCCGAGCCTGTGAGGATCCCCGAGATGTCCCAGTCGAACGAAACCTCCCCGGCCGCGTGGCTGGACGGCCACCTGGCCCCCGTCCCCGACGAGATCGACGCGGCCGGGCTGCCGGTCGAGGGCGCGCTGCCGCCCGAGCTGACCGGCCGCTACTTCCGCAACGGCCCGAACCCGCTGCCGGGCACGCCGTCGGCCCACTGGTTCACCGGGGCCGGCATGGTCCACGGCGTGCGGCTGCGCGACGGCCGCGCCGAGTGGTACCGCAACCGCTGGGTGCGCACCACCAAGCTGACGGACGGCGCGCCGTTCGTGCGCGCCGACGGCAGCTTCGACCACGCGGCCGTCCCGGCCAACACCCACGTCGTCCCGCACGCCGGGCGGATCCTCGCACTGGTCGAGACCGGCCTGCCGTACGAGCTGACACCCGAGCTGGACACGGTCGGCCCGTGCGACTTCGGCGGGCTGCTGACCGGCGGGATGACCGCCCACCCCAAGGAGGACCCGGTCACCGGGGAGCTGCTGTTCTTCGACTACGGGCTCGTCCCGCCGTACCTCACCTACCACCGGCTGTCGGCGGACGGCCGGCTGGTGGAGAGCCGCGAGGTCGAGGTGCCCGGCCCGACGATGATGCACGACTTCGCCATCACCGCGAACCACGTGGTCTGGCTGGACCTGCCGGTGGTCTTCGACATGGCGCTGGCGCGCCGGGGCCGGGGCATGCCGTTCCGCTGGGACGACGGCTACGGGGCGCGGCTCGGCGTGATGCCGCGCGCCGGCGGCCCGGCGCGCTGGTTCGAGGTGGACCCCTGTTACGTCTTCCACGTGGGCAACGCGTACGAGGACGAGGCGGGGCGGGTCGTCGTGGACGGGGTCCGCTACCGGCCGGAGGAGTTCACCGCGTTCTGGCCGAGCATCGGCGGGCCCTCCGGCGGTACGCCGGCCACCGGAGGCGCCCCGGTCGCGGCGGCGGCCACGGGGCATGCCCGGCTGCACCGCTGGACCCTCGACCCGGCCACCGGCGCCGTCAAGGAGGCGCCGATCGACGACCGGGCCGTGGAGTTCCCCACCCACGACGAGACCCGCACCGGCCTTCCCCACCGCTACCTCTACACCGTCGCCCGGGACGCGATCGTCAAGCACGACCTGCGCTCCGGCTCCTCGGCCGCGCTCGATCTGGGCGCGGACCTGGCGCCGGGGGAGGCGGTGTTCGTGCCGGCCGAGGGCGCCCGCGCGGAGGACGAGGGCTGGCTGCTGTCGATCGTGTCCGACCGGGCCGGGCACGGCTCCGAGCTGCTGGTCCTGGACGCCGCCGACCTGTCCCGTACGGCCTCGGTACGGCTGCCGCGCCGCGTCCCGGCCGGCTTCCACGGAAGCTGGATCCCCGACCCCGCGACGTAGCCGCCGGAAGCCCGGCGCGCGTCAGAGCCAGCCGCGCTCCTCGGCGATCAGCGCCGCCTCCGCCCTGGTGGCGGCGCCGGTCTTGCCGATGGCCGCCGACAGGTGGTTGCGCACGGTCCCGTTGGACAGGTGCAGCGCCCTGGCGATCTCCGACACCGTGCCGCCCTGCCTGGCCTCGCGCAGCACGTCGCGTTCCCGGGCGGTCAGCGGGCTGGCGCCGCTGGCCAGCGACTCGGCGGCCAGCGCCGGATCGACCACGCGCAGTCCCGCGTGGACCCGGCGGACGGTGTCCACCAGGTGCTCCGGTGAGGAGTCCTTCACCACGAAGCCCGACGCGCCGTTGCGCATGGCGCGGGCGAAGTAGCCGGGCCGCCCGAAGGTCGTGCAGATCACCACCCGGCACGACGGCACCAGCGCGCGCACCCGCTCGGTGACGTCCAGGCCGTCCATGCCGGGCATCTGCACGTCGATCAGCGCGACGTCGGGGCGGGTGCGCGCGACGGCCTCCAGCGCCTCCTCGCCCGAGCCGGCCTGCGCCACCACCTCGATGTCCGGCTCCAGGCCGAGCATCGAGGCCAGCGCGCCGCGCACCAGCGCCTGGTCGTCGGCCAGCACCACCCTGATCACGCCCGCTCCTCCCGCCGGCCCTGACCACGCCCGGGAAACCCGCTCACGGACGGCTCGCCCGCAGCCGGAAGCCGCCCTGCGGCAGCGGGCCCGCCTCCAGGCTCCCACCGACGGCCCGCAGCCGCTCGCCGAGCCCGGCCAGGCCGCTGCCCGCCGTCCCCGCCTCGGTGCCGCCCCCGTGGCCGTCGTCGCGGATCTCCAGGCTGGAGGCGTCCAGGCGCACCTCGCAGCGGGTCGCGCCGCTGTGCCGGATGACGTTGGTGACGCCCTCCCGCAGCACGTACGCGAACGGCTCCCGGAGGTCCTCGGCGACCTCCTCCACGCTCGACGGCAGGACGGCCGCGATGTCCGCGGCGCGCAGCGCCACCCGCACCCCGCTCAGCTCCGCCATCAACGAGGGCCTGCGTACGCCCGACACGGTGGCGCGGATCTCCGCGTGCGCCTGCCGGGAGAGCCGCTCGACGTCGCGGAGCTCGGCCAGCGCCTGATCCGGGTCGGCGCCGCGCTCCAGCAGGCGGCGGGCCAGCCCGGCCTTGGCGGTGATCGCGGTGAGGCTGTGGCCCAGCACGTCGTGCAGGTCGCGGGCCAGCCGGGCCCGCTCGGCGGCGGTCGCCAGCGCCTCGATCTCCTCGTTCGCCTGGCGGAGCTGCACGAGCAGCCGGACGAGCAGCACCACGGCCACGGGCGCGAGCGTGTCGGCGAGCACGGACGGCACGGCACCCCACACCGCCTCGCCCGCCGTGGCGTACAGGATCAGCAGCCGCGCCGCCGCGGCGGCCACCGCCAGCAGCAGCCCCCAGAGGGCGGGCAGCAGCCACACCGCCGCCGCCAGCGCGTACGCGAGCGCGCCGAGCGGGGCGTGACCGGCCGGGTCCTGCCGGACGAGTGTCAGGGCGACGGCGAGGGCCAGCAGCCAGGCGAGCACCGCGATCCGCTCCCTGGGCGGCCGGCCGACGCCGTACGCCATGGTCGTCACCCAGCTCGCCCCGTACACCAGCATGAGGGCGATCGCGAGCGGCCCGCCGTGCCCACGCCCGCGCAGCAGGTCCCACAACGGCCAGACCAGGAACGCGACCAGCACGAGCAGGCCGCGCGCCTCTCTCCACCCCCTGCCGGGGTGGCGCGGCGACCACGCGGGCCACGCCGCCAGCCCGAAGGGTCGCTGCCGGAGCATGATGTCCACCTCGCCGGGGGTCGTCAGGAGCGTGCGCTGTCGCGACGGTACCGGGCCGCCACGGCGACGCCCAGCACCACCGTGTACGCCGCCAGGACGGCCGCCGCCTCTCCCACCCGGCCGCCGCCGGACACGGCCGCCCCGTGACTGATCTCGGCCAGCCAGTAGCTCGGCAGCACCCTGGCCACGGCCGCCAGGCTCTCGGGGAAGGCGCTCACCGGCACCAGCAGCCCGCCGACGAAGCTGAGCAGCAGCAGGACGCCGCCCTGGTAGGCCTGCAGGCCGCGCGGCGTGGACAGCTGTCCGACGAGCAGCCCGAGCAGCGCGAACGGCACGGTGCCCAACCACACGCCGAGCACGGCCAGCGCCCAGCCCGCGGCGGACAGCCTCACCCCGGCGGTCAGCGCCGCCGCCAGCGAGACCCCGGCCACGGGCGGCAACGCCACCAGCATGGCCACGGTCCCCTTCGCCAGGAGGTAGCCGACGCCCGACAGCGGGGTCAGCCGGAGCTGGCGCTGCCAGCCGGCGCCGCGCTCGACGGCGGTGCGGGCGCCGGTGTCCAGCGCCGCCTTGAACGCGCCGAACGCGGTCAGCCCGCCCATCAGGTACGCCGCCGGGATCTGCTGGGACCGGTAGACGTACGAGAGAAGGAGGAACAGGCCGACCGGCAGCCCGACCGAGAAGGCCAGGAACCGGGGGTCGCGCAGGACGCGCCTGGCCTCGAAACGCAGGTATCCCGCCTTCATCACACCGCTCCTCTCACGCGCGCCCGCTGCGGCCGCGCCGGTTCCTCGGTCAGCAGCACGAACGCCTCCTCCAGGCCCGGGGCGCGCACCTCGATGTCGCGGGCGGCGGGGAAGCGGGCCAGCAGCGCCCGCAGCGCCGCGTCGGAGTCGGAGCAGCTCAGCGTGGCGCGTTCGCCGTCCAGCTCGGCGGAGGCGACGCCCGGCAGACCGGACAGCAAGCCGGCCAGATCCTGCCGCCCGGTGGCGGGAACGGTGGCGGGCACTGTGGCCGGCACGGTGGCGGGGACGGTGGCGCGCAGGATGCGACCGCCGACGCGTGCCATGACCGCGGTCACCGGCCCGTCGGCCACGATCGCGCCCGCGCGCATGAGCACGACGCGGTCCGCGTGCGTCTCGGCCTCTTCCAGGTAGTGGGTGGCGAACAGCACGGTGCGCCCGGTCCGCGCGTACTCCCGCATGGAGTGCCAGAACCCGCGCCGGGCGGACACGTCCATCGCGGAGGTGGGCTCGTCGAGCACGAGCAGGCCGGGGTCGGGGGCCAGCGCCATGGCGAGCCGCACCCGCTGCCGCTGCCCGCCGGACAGCGCAGCCGCGCGCCGCCCGGCCAGGTCCTCGACCCCGGCGAGCCGCAGCGCCCGCTCCACCGGCATCGGGGCGCGGTGCAGCGAGCAGATCATCGCCACCGTCTCGTGGACGGTGGCGTCGTCCGGCAGCGCCGCCTCCTGGAGCATCACGCCGACGGCGCCGCCGGCGACGGCCTCGCGCGGCGGCCGGCCGAACAGGGAGACCTCGCCCGCGTCGGGGGTGGTGAGGCCGAGCATCATGTCGACGGCCGTGGACTTGCCGGCGCCGTTCGGGCCGAGAAGGGCGACCATCTCGCCGGGCGCCACGAGCAGGTCGACCCCGGCGACGGCCGGCCGTCCGGCGTAGGACTTGCGGAGGCCGGACGCGGCCACCGCGTGGGGAATGGATGTCATGCGGCCAGCCTGGCCGGTGACGCGCCGGGCTCCCTGTGCCACCTGTCAGGGTTCGCCCGTGACAGGTGTCACCCCTCCCCCGGCGCCGCCGCGGGATTTCGCGGAATGCAGCGTGCGCAGGCCGGTCAGCATGATGGTCAGGCTTTGACCTCCTCCCCGGTCTGAAGTGAAGGCCGGGGATTCTTCCCATCGCGCCACTTACGCGGCGCGTGGGGGTTGACGCTTCGCAGACCGGGCAGTCCCGAGGTCTCCACGTCCTGACACCGCTGGTCCAGCGGCGTTGCCGATGTTGATGGCAGCGTTGATGTCGGCGTGGCCGACCCACCCGCACGTGGGGCTGATGCACGCGAATACGGTCCCGGCGCGGGCTGCCGGGTCGCGGTGCCCGCACCGATGGCAGATCTGGGAGGTGCCAGCCGCGGGAACCCTCACCACCTGACCACCCCGATCGCGGGTCTTGTACTCCAGCAGGGTGACGGTCCGGCCCCATGCCTGTCCGGCGATCGCCCGGTTCAACCCGGCTTTCTGGGCGACGTTCTTGCCGGGTGCTTCGATGGTGCCTTTCGCGGAGGCGAGCATGTTGGTGATCTTCAGGTCTTCCACCGCGATCATGCCGAAGGTATCGGCGAGGTGCGTGGTGATCCGATGCTGCCAGTCGGTGGCCCGGCGCTTGGCTTTCGCGCGCAGTCCCGCGATCTGGTCGCAGGTGTGGCTTTCCCGGTGGGAAGGGCGGGTCTTCTTCGGCCGGGTCACGCGTTGGCGGGCGCTCTTGTTCTCCAGGCGGCGCAAACGCTCCCGTTCGCCGCTGGTGAGCCAGGGGCCGTGTTCACGTGTGGTGCCGTTCGACAGGGCCAGGGCGACGTTGACACCCCGGTCGATTCCAACGCTGGGGCCCGGGTGCGGAGCGGGGGCCGTGACCTGGGTTTCGGTGCGGAACACCAGGTGCCAGCCGTCGGCCTCCTTGACCAGTCGTGCCCCCGTGATCCTCCCGGTGGGAGCGTTCTTCCCGATGCCGGGAAGGTTCTTGGTCCACCGGAACTTGATCCTTGCGATCATCGGGATGGTGGCCGCGCCCCATCCGGCCGACAGGCGGCAGATCCGCATGTTGCGGACCTGCGGCACGTCAACCGCCAGCCGTGCCCGTTTCTTCGACTTGAACGTTGGCCGGCCGGCGGGGTGGTCAGGGTTGAAGAAGTTCTCCCACGCTTGGCGGTAGGTCTTCAGGACCGCCTGGGCGGCCTGAGCGGGGAGCGCGGCCAGGAACGGGAAGTCGGCGCGGGCTTGGCGGATCGCCTGATCGGCCTGGGCCAGGCGCGGGCGCCGACCGGGGAAATGCGTCCAGTAGGCGTGCAGGCAGTTCCACACGGTGATCGCGGCGGACGCCTGCTCCTCCAGCAGCGTGGACTGGGCGCGGGTCAGGTCCAGACGGGTTTTATGCCCACGCCGCCGCTTGACCACCTCCCGCCCGACCATGACCGCCACCATACCCTTATCCAGAATTGGGCTATGGCCGAATACAGCGATATCAGGACCGGCAGACACTGTCTTTTCCTCCTCCACGCCCATTTGGTTTTCGTTCCGACCGTGGCGACGCCGGTCCGCCTGGCGGCGAATCGACTGTTCCTGCCCCGCTACGCGGGAGAGCCTGTTTCACCCCCCGGCCTGAAGGCCGGAGCACTACGGACGAATCCGGTAGCCGAAGTCCTCGTCCGGGGTGGCGCCGGCCGTGTGGCGCTCGCGCAGGGCGCGGGCCAGCACGGGGAAGGGGAAGCTCTCACTCGTCACCGCCCGCGCCTCGTCCGCGGGCTCCGGCCGCGACTGCTCCCCCAGGGTCCGCCCGACGACGAAGTGGGCGAGCGCCCCCGTAGCCCGGGAGGCGTCCGCCAGCCCGAAGCCGGCCTCGTGCAGCACCTCGGTGATCCGCTCGACGAACGTCCCCAGCGCGACGGCGCGCGTGACCACCGCGCCGGACGCCACGCGCGCGCCGCGGCGGTCGTTGGCGCCGGGGGCGCGGCCGTGTCTTCTCACTCCCCTGGGGGCCTGCCTCCCTCACATAGGGGGGTCAAGACGGCCGTTGGCCGGTGCGGTCGATCTCGTCGACGAAGGCGAGGACCCGGGCATTGACGCGCTCGGGGAACTCGCCGTTGATGGCGTGGGAGGCGTCCGGCCACAGTTCGACGACGCCTCGGGCGAGCAGGCGGCGGGCACGCCGGGCGGCCTTTTGCGGATCGTGGATGATGCTGCGCCCGGCGATCAGAGCGAGCACCGGCACGTCGACTCCGGCCACCTGGCCGTCCGTGGGATACGTCGGTGGCGGCAGGAAGGCGGTGAAGTCCCGCATCCCGGCCGCAATCAGGTTGGCGACGGGTTCGTCATCGGAGGCGTCGGCTCCGCCGGAGATCCAGCTGAGCAGCCTCCGACGCCACGACTCGGGGAAGAACGGCACCACCGAGCCCAGCGAAACGACGACGACCTTCCAGGTGATCCGGCCGAAAAGGCCGGCGGGATCGAGCAGGCTCAGCGAGGCGATCTTCTCCGGGACGTTCAGGGCGAGGTGGAAAGCGCTCCACCCGCCGATGGACGCTCCGACGAGGTGCACCCGGTCATGGCCGAGCCGGGTCAGCAACTCCGCCAGCCAGTGGGCCTGGTCGGCCGCGCTCGCGAACGCCCGGGTCTGCACCGAGCGACCAGGCTCGCCGAGGAGGTCGACCGTGTACACCGGCCGGTGGGCGGTGAGGCCGGCCAGGTTCGGCTCCCACATCGGAGTGGACGCGGTGCGCCCTGGCAGCAGGAGAAGCGGTACGCCGTCGCCAGTGCCGAAGCGATAGACCCGGACGGTCCCGAAGTGAGTCGCCACGTCCTGGATCTGATCGGGCTCGGGAAGCTCGGCCATCGCAAGGTCGTAGGCGTTCCGGTAGCGGGCGAAGGCGGAGGCGTCACGGAAGTGGCCGAGCCGCCGCCGGCGGAACGCGGCTCCGACATTGGGTTCCACAAGGTCGTTCATGTTCGGACTCCGTTCGCCTTTCACAATACGATCGTATTGCGCCGAATTCACCATACACTCGTATCGCAAAGAGAGGAGGCCAGGGCGTGCCGAAGCAGGTGGATCACGCGGCCCGGCGGGCGGAGATCGCCCATGCCGCACTCAGGCTGTGCGCTCGGGACGGCCTGGCCGGTGTGAGCATCGGGCGCGTCGCCCAGGAGGCCGGCGTCTCCAAAGGGCTGGTGCAGCACTATTTCGCGGCGAAGGCCGACCTGCTGCGCGCGAGCGCACACCTGCTCAGGCAGGAGATCGAATGCCATGTGCGCGCGGCGCTGCGGGACGCCGGCAGCCCGGCCGACACGCTGCGGCGCACGCTGCTCGCCGTCGTGGAGCTGGGCGCAAGCGCTCCCGTGCTCCTGCTCGCCGGACACGCGTTTCTGGCCAGGGCCGTCGCTGACCCTGATGTACGGGAGCTGTACCGCGCAGGCGGCGACGCGGTCCATCGCGAGACCGCCGCGCTGGTGGCCGCCGCCGCTTCGGAACCCGGCGTCGAGGCGGAGGCCGAGGCCCACGTCCTTCTCGGGCTCGCGCGGGGCCTGGCCGACGGCGTGCTGGTCGGGGAACTGAGCGTCGCGGAGGCGACCGCGGTCCTCGACCACCAGCTCGGCCGGATCGGCTTGCCGGCGGACTTGTGACGGGAAGGCGGGTTCCCGAAACATGTGGACGACGGCGGCGGGCCGCGACCAACGTTGCCAGGCAGCAGAGGCTCGGGCCGCGACAGAGCCAGGCCCGAGGGTCATCTCTGGCCGCGCGGCGCTCCCCCGTGCACGGGGAGACCCGCCCCTGACGACGAAACGGACATCAACGCGCGAACAGCCCTGTGGGACATGTCTCCACCGCCCTTCTGGAGGCGGCCCTGCGCACCTGGTTCGGCGGACCGCTGTGAGGTGGCCCGCTGTCAGACGGGCGGTCGTGAGACGGGCGGTCGTGATGCGTGATGGTCGGTTGACGGAGTTAAGTCACATGGCTTAGATAAGGGGGTCGGCCCGAGCGAGGAGAACCCGTGAGCGACGTCGTCCCGGACTACCCCTTCCGCAACCCCTCCGCGCTGGAGCCGCCGCCCGAGTGGGCGAGCCTGCGCGACGGCTGCCCGGTCGCGCCGATCCGGCTGGCCAGCGGCGACCAGGCGCTGCTGCTGACCCGCTACGACGACGTCCGCCAGGTGCTGTCCGACCCGCGCTTCACCCGGCAGCTCGACGCCGGCGACGCCGCCCGCGTGACGGCCAACGAGTCCGGCGGCGTGTTCGGCCGCTCCGACACGGCCTCCTCGGCCGGCGGCGAGGCGCACATGCAGTGGCGGCGCCTCGTGGGCAGGGCGTTCACGGCCAAGCGCGTGCTGGCGATGCGGCCGCGCATGGAGGAGATGGCCGGGCACCTCGTGGACGCCATGGTGGCGCAGGGGTCGCCGGCCGACCTGGTCGCGGCGCTGGGGTTCCCGCTGCCGGTGTGGGTGATCTGCGACCTGCTGGGCGTCCCCGACTCCGACCGCGACCGGTTCTCGTACTGGTCGGACACCATGCTCAGCATGACCCGGTACGGGCAGGAGGAGATCGACGCGGCGCAGGCGGAGTTCGACGCGTACCTGTCGGCGCACGTCGCCGCCAAGCGGGCCGAGCCGGGCGGCGACCTGCTCAGCGAGCTCATCGGGATCGTGGACGCGGCCGACGGGCGGCTGACCGAGCCGCTGCTCGTGGGCACCGCCCGCGGCCTGCTGGTGGCCGGCCACGAGACCACCGCAAACATGATCGGCAAGATGGCCGCGATGCTCCTGTCCGACCGGTCCCGCTGGGAGGCGCTGCTGGCCGAGCCGTCGCTCGTCCACCCGGCGGTGGAGGAGGTGCTGCGCTTCGACGCCAACCCCGGCTTCGGGATGCCGCGCTACCTGACCGAGGAGGTGGAGGTGGCCGACCGCAAGCTGCCCGCGGGCACGACGGTGATCTGCAGCATGGCCTCGGCCAACCGCGACGAGCGGGCCTTCGAGCGAGCCGGCGAGATGGACCTGCGCCGCTCCCCCAACACGCATCTCGCCTTCGGCGTCGGCCCCCACTCGTGCCTCGGGCAGGCGCTGGCCCGCACCGAGCTGCAGACCGTTCTCGACGTGCTGCTGCGTCGGCTGCCGGGCCTGGAGCTCGCGGTCCCGGCGGCCGAGCTGGCGCCCCGCGAGGGGCTGCTGGTCGGCGGGTTGCGGGCGGTCCCGGTCCGGTGGTGAGCACAGCGGGCACGGCGAGCACCGGCGGCCCCGCCCGTACGCGCGGCAGGCCCGAGCGCGGGGCGGGCACCCGCGAGCGGATCCTGGCGGCGGCCGAGCGGCTGTTCGCCGAGCACGGCATCGCGGCGGTCTCCAACCGGCAGATCGGCGAGGCCGCCGGCCAGTCCAACAACTACGCCGTCGGCTACCACTTCGGCACCAAGACCGACCTGGTGCGGGCCGTCCTGCGTCGCCACAACGGCGGCATGGAGGAGCGGCGGGCGCGCATGCTGGAGTCCGTCGGCGACGACTCCGGCGTGCGGGAGTGGGCGTCCTGCCTGGTACGGCCGGCCACCGACCACCTGGCCTCGCTGCCGGCCCCCACCTGGTACGCCCGCTTCCTGGCGCAGGCCGACACGGAGCCGACGATGCGGGCGGTGGTCATCGAGGAGGCGGTCGCCACGCCGTCGGTGGGGCGGATCGTGGAGCACCTGTTCCGGCTGGTGCCGGGGGTGCCGGAAGCCGTCCACCGGCAGCGGACCGACATGTGCCGGGTGCTGGTCGTCCACATGCTGGCCGAGCGGGAGCGCGCCCTGCACGAGAACCCGGCGGCCGACCCGGTGACCGTGTGGCGGGACACGGCGACCGCCCTGGTGGACGCGCTGACCGGCCTGCTGGCCGCCCCGGTCACGCCCTCCGCCGCCTAGCTCCGCCGGGGTCCACGCCGCGGCCGTCAGATCGGCGTCAGGACCAGCTTGCCGCGGACGTGCCCCGTCTGGCTGTCGCGGTGGGCGGCGGCCGCGCCGGCCAGGGGGTAGGTGCGGGCGATGGTGACCGTGATCGTGCCGGCCGCCACGAGTGCTGCGGCTTCGTCCAGGATCCCGCGCATGTCGCCGGGCTCGCCGTAGACGAACCGCGCGCCCAGCGACTCCGCCGACGCGTCGGCGAGACTGATCACGCGGTGGGGGTTTCCGGTCAGCTCCACCAGTGCCGGGAGGGAGCCGCGCCCCGCCGCGTCCACGGCGGCGTCCGCACCGTGTGCGGCGACGGCCCGGACCCGGTCGACCAGGCCGTCGCCGTAGGCCACGGGGATGGCGCCGAGGGAGCGCAGGTAGTCGTGGTTGCGCGGGCCGGCCGTGCCGATCACCGTGAGTCCGCGATGCCGGGCGACCTGGACGGCGACGGTTCCCACCCCACCGGCCGCGCCGTCGATCACGATCGTCTCGCCCCGCTCCAGGCCGAGCAGGGCGAAGGCGTGGTAGGCCGTGGTGGCGGCCACGGGGAGGGCGGCGGCCACCTCCCAGGACACCGCTTCGGGTTTGGCGGCGATGGCATCGAGATTCGCCAGCGCCAGCTCGGCGTAACTTCCGGAGACCGCCTTGCCGAACACGTCGTCCCCGACGGCGACATCGGTCACGCCCGGCCCTACGCATTCGACGACGCCGGCCACATCGACACCGGGAACGGCGGGAAGATCCACCGGCATCACGGCGGCCATGGCGCCGCTGCGGATCTTCCAGTCGATCGGGTTGACGCCGGCGGCGCGGACGGCGATCCGGACCTGCCCCGGGCCGGGCTCAGGCACCGCACGCTCGGCCACCCGCAAGACCTCGGCGTCACCGTACTCAGCGAACATGACAGCCCGGCAGATCCGTTCCATAGCTCCCTCTCTCGACGCGGCGTCCGATCGACGACGTCCCGTCAACAGGCCCCGACCGCGCACTCCCCCCACATCGGGGCTCACCCCGCCACCGGCTCGGCAAGGACGCGGGACGGGACATGAACCGGTCCGCTGGTCCGGTACGATACGGTCCACTGGTCCAGTTATGCAAGGAGGTGCCGCTGTGACCGAACGCGCCGATGCCGCCCGCAACCGCGCCGCCGTGCTGGCCGCGGCGGAAACGCTGTTCCAGCGCGAGGACCTCGACCATGTCAGCCTGGCCCGCATCGCCCAGGCCGCCGGCGTCGGCAAGGCCACGGTCATGCGCCGCTTCGGCGACCTGCTGGGACTGGTCGATGCGCTCATCGCGCCACGCGTCACCGCCCTGCAGAGCCGCGTGCGATCCGGAGAACCCCCGCTCGGACCCGGAGGAGATGCCGCCGCGAGCCTCCACGCCTACCTCGACGCGCTGTTCGACTTCGTCCTCGACAACTACACGCTCATCCGGGCGCTGGAGCACTACGGGCCGCACGCCTACTACGCCAATCCCGCCAGCCAGTTCTGGATCGACGAGCTCGCCGACCGGATCCACGCCGCGCGGCCCACCATCGACGCCGGGTACCTCGCCCACGCCGTGTTCACCGCGCTCCGCGCGGACGTCATCGACTACCTGCGCCGGCATCGACACATGGACACCGAACGCATCCGTGCGGGCGTGCACACCCTTGCCGACCCACCCGACCTCCGGCCCGGCCCCCGCCGATGAGAAGGGGCACGAGACCGGCACACACGAACTCCGGCGGCTTCGCCCGCAACCGGCACCGGCTCCGCGCCTGGCTCCACGCCTGCCTCCGCGCCTGGCTCTACGCCTGGACGAGCCGTTCGCGCAGCGCCTCCAGGTCGGGGACGAACCAGACGTGCCCGCCGCGGTTGCTCTCCACCACGAAGTCGCGCAGCGCGGTGCTGGCCTCGACGTGCCGGGAGATGTCCCCGACGACGGCCACGCCCAGCCGGTAGTTCGCGAACTTCTGCAGGATCTCCCCGGCGACGCGGGTGCGCAGCCGGAAGAAGCCCTCCCCGAGCCGCTCGGCCGGGATCGCCACCCAGGTGGCCTGGCAGGAGAACGCCTCCCCGAGGAGATCCACCGCCTCGCGCTCGCCGCGCAGGGGCTCGCCGTCGGCCGCGCACACGAGAACGGGCGTGCCGGCGACATGCTGGAGGGTGTCAGGCAACGGGATCAGGGCTCCTCGTCCACGAGCAGATCGATGATTTTGAGGAGTTCGGCGGTCCCGTCGAGGTCGCCCAGGACGATGACCTTGAGGCTGGCCCGCTCCTCGTCGTAGACGGTCTCGACGCGCAGCGTGCCGCCGTCGCGGGGACGGCTTCCGGCCGCCGCTATGACGGTGTTGGCCAGCCGGATGACCGCCTCGCGGCCGATGCCGTCGATCCGCACGATGGCGGACGTCTCGGCGTGGGGTCCGCCGCGTGCGGGCGTCGTGGCCGGGCGCCCGGTGAACGCCTCCAGGTCCTCCGCGGCGATCCGGTACTGCCGGCCGATCCGGGTGGCCCTGAGCCGTCCGTCGCGGACGTAGCCGCGCACGGTCTTGACGTGCAGGCCGAGCAGCTCGGCCACCCGCTCCACCGAGTAGTACCGCTCCGCCATCGCCACCCCTCCGTCGAACTCCCTCGCGTTCCCCAACTTAGCACCTTTGGGGGAGTTCTAAGGCTGCATGTCGGCTTCGCAGAGCCGCCGTCGAGGCACTCCCCCGCATCGGGCACCATGGACGCGTGACCGTGAGCGCAGAGGACCGCGAGACGGCGCCGCTCGCCGCCCTGGCCGAACTCGTCGCAGGGGGCGGCCTGGTGGTGCTGAGCGGGGCGGGGCTGTCGACCGAGTCGGGCATCCCCGACTACCGCGGGCCGACCGGACGGGCTCAGCGGGCCGACCCCATGACGTACCAGCGGTTCGTGGGCAGCGCCGAGGCGCGGCGCCGCTACTGGGCGCGCAGCCACGTCGGCTGGCGGCGGATCGGCGAGGCCGCCCCCAACTCCGGCCACCGGGCCGTGGCCGACCTCGAACGGCGCGGCCTGGTCGACGCCGTCATCACCCAGAACGTCGACGGCCTGCACCAGGCGGCCGGCGCACGGCGGGTCGTCGAGCTGCACGGCGGCCTGGACCGGGTGGTGTGCCTGTCGTGCCGGCAGCGCACGCCCCGCATGGAGCTCGACCGGCGCCTGCGCCGCGCCAATCCCGGCTGGGCGGCCGCCGCGACGGCGATCAAGCCCGACGGCGACGCCGACCTCACCGACGAGCAGGTCGCGGGCTTCCAGGTGGTGGACTGCACGGGCTGCGGCGGGCTCCTCAAGCCGGACGTGGTGTTCTTCGGCGAGAACGTGCCGAAGCCGCGGGTGGACGAGTGCTTCGCGCTGGTGGCGGGGGCGCGGGCGCTGCTGGTGCTCGGGTCGTCGCTGGCGGTGCGGTCGGGGCTGCGGTTCGTCGGCCGGGCCGCCGAGCTGGGCATCCCGATCGCCATCGTCAACCAGGGGCCGACGCGCGGCGACGCCGAGGCCGCGCTGCGGCTGGACGCGCCGCTCGGCGCCACGCTCACGGAGCTGACGAAGGACCTCCAGCGGGGTGAGCCTTCGGGGCGCGCGGTCGTCGGCATGGCCGCCTCAGGAGGCGATGCGGCTCCATCCGCTCCGACCGTCCCTGCCGTCCCGGCACAATAGGGGTCATGTCCCGTCGCGAACCCGCCGGCTGCCCGTGCGGCCTGCCGGCCCCCTACCGTGACTGCTGCGGCCGCTTCCACCGGGGCGAGGGCTCGGCGCCCACGGCCGAGCTGCTCATGCGGTCGCGGTTCGCCGCGTTCGCCGTGGGCGACGAGGCGTACCTGCTGCGCACCTGGCATCCGGCCACGCGGCCGGCGCGCCTCGACCTGGACCGCGGGGTCCGGTGGGTGCGGCTGGAGATCCTGGAGAGCGTCCGGGGCACGGTCCTGCACACCGAGGGGACCGTCCGCTTCCGCGCCCACTACGTGCAGCGCGGGCGCGAGGGCTCCATGGAGGAGCGCAGCCGGTTCGTCCGGCTCGACGGGCAGTGGGTGTACGAGGGACCGCGCGACGACGGTCCGCCGGCGCGGCGACTATAGTAAGTCAGGTGACCAACTCAGTTAAGGGCGCCCGAGGCGGCAAGCGGGAGCGCCTGGCGACCGCGGCGGCCAAGGTGCTGCACGAGCAGGGTGTCGAGAAGACGACGCTGGCCGACATCGCGCGCGAGGCGGACGTGCCCGTCGGCAACGTCTACTACTACTTCAAGACCAAGGACCAGCTCGTCGAGGCCGCCATCGACGCGCACGCCGGGGCGCTGCGCGGCCTGCTCGAGCGGCTCGACGGGATGCCCGGCCCGGCGGAGCGGCTCAAGGCGCTCGTGCGCGGCTGGGTGGACCAGCGCGACGTCGCCGCCCGCTACGGCTGCCCCACCGGGACGCTGGCCTCCGAGCTGGACAAGCGGGCCGACGGGCTGGACCAGGCGGTGGCCGCGCTGATGCGGGAGCTGCTGGACTGGATGGAGCGCCAGTTCGCCGCCCTGGGCCGCGCCGACGCGCGCGAGCTGGCCGTCGCCCTGCTCTCCTCCTACCAGGGGATCTCGCTGCTCACCAACACCCTGCGCGACCCGGCGCTGATGAAGGCCGAGGGCGACCGGCTGGAGCGTTGGATCGACGGTCTCGCCTGACGGCGCCGCACCCCGCCGGAGGCCCTCCGGGCGCGTCAGGCGTCTCGTACGCGCAGCAGCACGCCGCCGCCGGCGAGCGCCGCGACGGCCCACGCGGCGAGCACACCGAGGCCCGCCCACGGGCTGAGCGGCAGACTCGCCAGGTTCGTGGTGGCCTGGATGGACATGCCCGCGTTCGACGGCGACAGCCGCCACAGCGCGAGCTGCCAGTCCGGGTCGGCGACCATGAGCGGCAGGATCGCCGACACGTACAACAGCCCGAGCACCACCCCGATGGCCGCCGCCGAGTCCCGCACGGCGAGCGCGATCCCCAGGCTCAGCAGCGCGACGAGCGCCAGGTACAGGACCGACCCGGCGGCGGCCCGCAGCGTCGGCCCGTCGGCGAGCGACAGCGGCGGGTGGCCGTTGCCGGCGGTGAAGCCGCGCCCGGGCAGGATGAGCCGCCCGGCCAGCAGCGAGGCCAGCACGGCGAGGGCTCCGGCCGGCACAGTCACGCCGATCAGCACGGCCGCCTTGGCGGCCAGCACGGCGCCCCGGCGCGGCATCGCGGTGAGGGTGGTGCGGATCATGCCGGTGCCGTACTCGCCCCCGACGACGAGGACGGCCAGCACGGCGACGACCGCCTGCCCCACCTGCACCCCGGTGAGCGCCAGCTTGACCGTGTCGTGGCCGCAGCCCGCGGCGCCGCAGGTCACGCTCGCGCTCACCCCGGCGGCCGCCGCCGCCGTCAGCCCGACCAGCGCCGGCAGCAGCCGGCCGACGCCCGTCTCGGTGCGCAGCTTCGTCCACTCGGCCCGCAGTTCGCGCCTCATCCACCCTCCTCGGCCCGCCTGCCCGCGGCTCATGCGTCCCTCCTGTTCAGGCGGTGCACGGCCAGGGCGAGCGCGAGCACGGCGTAACCGCACAGCACCGCCAGGCCGGCCCACGGCGCGAGCGGGTAGTAGCCCGCCGACGGCACGTAGTTGGCCAGGACCTGCGGGTACGCCGGGATGCTCTGCTGGATCGCGAACCCGGCCGCCGGAGTCAGCCGCAGCAGCCACCGCGCGGCCTCGTCCGGCAGGATCGACGCGGTCGCCAGCAGATGCGGCACCACGACGACCACGACGGCGGCCGTGATCGCCGCCGTGCCGCGCCGGAACAGCGCGCCCAGCGCGAGCGCAAGGACGGCAGCGGCGGCCATCAGCAGCGCCACACCCGCCACCACCCGGACCTGCGTCAGCCAGGACACCGGCAGGACGATGTTGCCGTTGTCGCGCAGGACGCCCGTGCCCAGCGGCACCGTGACGGCTGTGGCCGCCAGACCGGCGGCGAAGGTCACCCCGGCGATCACGACGGCCTTGGCCGCCAGCGCCCGTCCACGCCGCGGGACCGCCAGCAGCGTGGTCCGGATGAGCCCGCGCCGGTACTCCGACGTGACGGACATGACCGCCACGACGATCACCACGATGAGCGCGGTCACCACACCGGTCAGGGTGTTCTCGACGCTCTGCCCGTCGGTGGCCGGCGCGATGTCACCGACGCCGACCACGGTGTACGTGCCGCCGGACTGCCGGAAGCCGCCCGGATGGTGGATCGCCCCGCCGGGCTCCCTGACGGCGCCGATGTCGTCGCCGCTCCACGCCTCGCCCGTGACGCGGCCCGACAGGCCGACCCGGTCGAAGACGGCGGTGGTCTCGGAGAAGCGGACCTGCTCGATGCTGCCGCCGAAGTCGGCGGGCTGCACGGTCAGGTCGCCGGGCGAGGCGGCGAACATCCCGATCTCGGCCGTGGCCGGCAGCCCGGCGAGCCGTGCCGTCCCCACCTTGGTCCACCGCTCGCCGTCGGCGGACTCGTACCCGGTGACGTCCTCGCCCGAGCGGACCAGCCGCAGCCAGCGCGGCGACGACGCCGACACTCCGCCCGGCCGGCCGGCCGTGTCGTGGGTGAAGTCGACCTGCATCCGCACGCCGTGACCGCCCGTCGCCATGACGGCCGCGTACGTCGAGCCCTGCCGGACGCCGTCCTTGATGATGAGCCCGGCCTTGGCCCACGGCACGACCCGGTTCTCGACCCGCCGGACGCCCTGGACGAGGTCCGGCAGCCGTACCTGGCCCGTCATGGACGTGAGGCGGGCGGTGACGGAGCCGTCGCCGGTCAGCGTCCGATGGGCGAAGAAGAAGTGGTCGGTCACCGCCTCACCGCCCGGTCCTACGGGCGGGGCGGGGCAGGCGTCGCCGGGACCGCCGCACGACGTGTGGCTGCCGGCCGCCGTCATCAGCCCGAGCAGCACGGTGACCAGGGCGGCGGCGGCCATGCCGGCCACCCAGCCGCGGACCGTGCGGAACTTCGTCCACTCGGCCAGCACCAGCCGCCCGAACCCGCCACCCCGAGCGGAGTCTCTGCCCGCGCTCATCGCGCCGCTCCGCCGGCCGACGCACGGAACTCGACCGCGTCGCGGGTCAGCTCCATGTACGCCTCCTCCAGCGTCGCCCGGTGCGCCGACACCTCCGAGAACGGCACCCCGCCGGCGTTGAGCAGTCCCACGACCCGCTCGGCCGGCACCCCCGAGACCGTCACCGTGTCCTGGCCGGACACGGCCACGACGGCGCCCGCCCCGGCCAGCACCGTCATCGCCGCGGTCCGGTCGGAGGTGCGCAGCATGACCCGGCCGCGGGAGGCGGCGCCGACCAGATCGGCCACGGCGGCGTCCGCAACCACCCGGCCACGGCCCACCACCACCACGTGCCCGGCGGTGTCCTCCAGCTCGCTCATCAGATGGCTCGACACCAGCACCGCCCGGCCCTCGCCGGCCAGCGAGCGCAGCAGCCCCCTGATCCAGACCATGCCTTCGGGGTCCAGTCCGTTGAACGGCTCGTCCAGCATCAGCGTCGGCGGGTCGCCCAGCAGCGCCGCCGCGATGCCCAGCCGCTGGCGCATCCCCAGCGAGTACCCGCCGGCCCTGCGCCGCGCCGCCGGACCCAGCCCGACCAGGTCGATCACCTCGTCCACCCGCCGGGCGCCCAGCCCCTGCGAGTGGGCCAGCCACAGCAGGTGGTGGCGGCCGGTGCGGCTCGGCTGCAACGCGCCCGCGTCCAGCAGCGCGCCGACGTGCCGCAGCGGCTCACGCAGGCTCCGGTACGGCCGGCCGCCGACCAGCGCGCTGCCCTCGTCGGCGGCGTCCAGACCGAGCACCACCCGCATGGTGGTGGACTTGCCCGCGCCGTTGGGGCCGACGAACCCGGTGACCCGTCCCGGTGACACGGTGAACGTCATGCCGTCCAGTGCCAGGGTCGGGCCGTACCGCTTGCGCAGGCCGGCGACCTCGATGGTGGTTTCCATGGCACCGCAGGCTAGGCGGCGGCGCCGGGCGGGCGCGTCACGCGGGGGAGCGATCATCACCGGTGTGGCATCCCTCGATCGAGGGATGCCACGAACCTGGACGACCAGGACAATGACCAGGGTGGACGGAACGCATGACCAGCCGAAGCGACTCCCCCGGCCGGGAGCCGCGGCCCCGCCGGGCGCCGCCGCCTCGCCGGACGCCGCGGCCTCACCCGCCGTGAACGGACCGGACGCGGACCGGTCCGGAGCACGGGAGTCGTGGGCAGGGCGGTCGTGGGCAGGGCGGTCGTGGGCAGCGCGGTCGTGGGCAGCGCGGTCGTGGGCAGCGCGGTCGTGGGGGGAGCGTCTCGGCGGGTCGTACGGGCCGGTCGTGGTGGGGGCGTTCCTGGTGGCCGGGGCGCTGGTGGAGTCGACGGCACACGCCGTGAGCCCGGCGCTCGCGCTGACCACCGACCGGCCGCTGTTCCTCATCGTGTACGGGCTGCTGGCCCTGGCCACGACGCTGCCGGTGGTGGCGCTGCGGGGGCAGCCGGTGGCGGCCGGGCTGGCCGTCTCGGCGGCGGGCGTGCTGTCCCTGACGGCGTTCCAGACCATGACCGTCGCGGGCGCGGTCGCCCAGCTCCTCACCGGTTACCGCCTCGGCCGGGCAGCGCCGCGGCTCGTGGCGGTCGCGCCGGCGGTGCCGTTCCCGCTGCTGGCGCTGCTGGGCCAGGCCCAGGGCGAGGCGCGGCTGCTCACGCTGGTGCTGGCCTCTCTGGCACCGGCCGCGGCGCTGGCCGGCATCGCGCGGCGGGCACGCGGGGAGGCGCGTGAGAGCGCGGCGGCCCGCCAGGCCGCCACCGAAGGGCTGCTGGAGCACGTGGCGCGGGGCGAGCGGGCCCGCATCGCCCGCGACCTGCACGACGTGGTGGCCCACCACATCTCGATGGTGGCCGTGCAGGCCGAGACGGCCCGGCTGGCCACACCCGGCATGCCTCCCGCGGGCGCGGAGCGGCTGACGGCCATCGGCGACACCGCCCGCGCCGCGCTGACCGAGATGAGGTGGCTGCTCGGCGTGCTGCGGGAGGACGCGGGCGCCGCCCCGGGGGTTCGCAGTCCGCAGCCCGGCCTGGGGCTGGGCGAGCTGAACGAGCTGCTCGACGCGGCCCGCGACGCCTCCGGAACGGGGATGCGCCTGATCCTGCGGGGCCGTCCCGTCCGGCTGGATCCGGGTGTGGAGCTGACGGCGTACCGGATCGTCCAGGAGGCGCTCACCAACGCCCGCCGGCACGCGCCGGGGGCCGCCGTGGACGTCGAGCTGCACTACACGGGCGAGGTGCTGCGGGTCCGGGTCCGCGACAACGGGCCCGGACCGTCCCACCATCCCCCGCAGCCGAATGTCGGGCACGGCGCGCCGGCCGGCCAGGGACCGAGCGGGCACGGACCCGGCGGACATGGGCCGGCTCGTCATGGGCCGGCCGGGCATGGGCCGGCCGGGCATGGGCTCGCCGGGATGCGGGAGCGGGCGGCGGCCGTGGGCGGGCGGCTCACGACCGGGCCCGCGCCCGGCGGCGGCTTCCTCATCGAAGCCACTCTCCCCGGCGCGGCCCCGGGCCCGGACGAGCCTCGAGGAGGCGTGGGCAGGCGGGCGGAGACAGGTGCCGGCGTGGCGGTCGGGAACGGGGGTGCGGGCGGATGACGGGTGCCGGCCTCTCCCCCGCCGTGCGCGTCGTCGTCGCCGATGACCATCTCGTCGTCCGCACCGGGTTCGCCGAACTGCTCGCCACCCAGCCGGACTTCGAGGTGGTCGGGACGGCCGCCGACGGCGCGCAGGCCGTGCGGGTGTGCCGTGACCTGCGCCCCGACGTGGTTCTCATGGACGTGCGGATGCCGGGCATGGACGGCATCGAGGCCACCCGCCGCCTGGCCGCGGCCCCCGGTGAAGGGCCGCGGGTGCTGATCCTGACGACGTTCGACCTGGACGAGTACGTCTACGACGCGCTGCGCGCCGGGGCCAGCGGGTTCCTGCTGAAGGACGTCACCGCCGAGCGGCTGTTCGACGCGGTCCGGGTGATCGCCGCGGGCGAGGCGCTGCTGGCCCCGGCGGTGACCCGGCGGCTGATCGGCGAGTTCGCCCGGCTCCAGCCGGGGCCCGACGCCGGGTCGGCGGCGGCGCTGGCCACGCTCACGCCGCGCGAGACGCAGGTGCTGCGGCTCATCGCCGAGGGCCTGTCGAACCCGGAGATCGCCGCCCGGCTGACCGTCACGGAGGAGACGGTGAAGACGCACGTGAGCCGGGTCCTCGGCAAGCTCGGGCTGCGCGACCGGACGCAGGCGGTGGTCGCCGCGTACGAGACGGGCCTGGTGGTCCCGGGGGCGCGGTCACGTACCCAGGGAAGTGGTTGATCGGCGCCCCAGCCCCGGGAAGAGCACGGCGGCGACGGCCAGGTGCAGAAGGACCAGCGTCAGTGTCGCGGCCGGGCCCACGGCGCCGCCGAGCGGCCCGAGAAGGGAGACGATCAGCACGACCAGGGCCATGATCGTCCAGAGGCGGCCGGGCCTGGCCGAGAACCGCTCCAGGGCGGCCAGCAGCGCCCAGCCCGCCAGACCGGCCAGCAGGCTCGCCAGGGCGATCGTCACCGGGCCGACCGTCTGGGTGACGCCGCCCTGCCGCACCGTCAGCACGACGCCGGCCAGAGGTACCGCCAGGCACCACACGGCCAGGGCGGCGGCGGGTGCGCCGATCACGGTGACAAGGAGTCTCTTGGTGAAGGTGTTCACGCCGTTCAGCCTGGCCGGGGGTGCCGTGCCGCCGCATCGGGCCCGCGGTCGCGCCATGTCCTTCTCCGGAGGGGAGCGCCTCCTCCTTCGGTAGGTGCCGGCGGTGCCGTACCGGGGGCTAGCCTGACCCGATGACCGAGCGCCGGCTCCACAGAATTGTCACTGCGGCGATCGTGGTCGCCGGGATCGGCGGACTCGCGGCCTTGACGCTCCGGGGGCAGGCCGGCACGTCCTCGGCCATGCACGTTCTGGACATCGCGGTCGCGGCCGTGAGCGTGACCGCGGCGGTCGCCCAGCTGTGGTGGCCGATGGCCGGCGCGCTGGTCGCCACCCTCCTCGCGGTCGCCTCGCCGGTGGCCACCCCGGCGGCGACCCTGGGGGCGTTGCAGGTGGCCCAATGCCGGCGCTTGCCCGTCGCGGGCGCGGTGGCGGCGGCCGGCGTCGCGATGCACCTGGCGCAGGGGCTGTGGCGGCCGAACACCGGCATCTCCCTCGGCTGGTGGCTGCTGCTGATCTCCGCCGGGTACGGCGCGATGCTCGGCTGGGGCGCCCTGGCCCGTTCCCGCCGCGCGTTGCTGATCTCGCTGCGCCAGCGAGCCCGCCGTGCCGAGGCCGAGCAGGGCAGGCGGGTGGCCGAGGCGCGGATGGCCGAGCGCCGCAAGCTCGCCGGGGAGATGCACGACGTGCTGGCCCATCGACTGTCTCTGGTGGCCACCCACGCCGGCGCGCTGGAGTACCGCCCGGACTCCTCGCCGGAGCAGCTCGCCCGTGCCGCCGGGGTGGTTCGGGCGGGAGTCCACCAGGCGCTGGAGGAACTGCGCCAGGTGATCAACCTGCTGCGCGAGGACGGCGAGGGGGAGGACGGCGGCCCGGAGCCTCGGCCCACGCTGGCCGACCTGCCGCGGCTGGTCACCGAGGCACGCGAGGCCGGAGAACAGGTCCGGCTGCGCGATGAGGTCGCCGATGCCCTCACCCTCCCGGCCGCCACCGGCCGGACCGCCTACCGCGTCGTGCAGGAAGCGCTGACCAACGCCCGCAAGCACGCCGCCGGCCGGCCGGTCGAGGTGCTGCTGCGGGGCGGTCCCGGGGCGCGGTTGCTGATCGACGTTCACAACCCGATGCCCGAGGCCGGTGCGGCGCCGACCTCTCCGGGCAGTGGCACGGGTCTGGTCGGGCTGACCGAACGCGTACGGCTGGCCGGGGGGCGGCTGGACCACCAGGTCGTCGACGGGCGGTTCCGGCTGCGGGCCTCGTTACCATGGCCTGCGTGATCCGCGTTCTCCTGGTGGACGACGACGCCCTGGTCCGCGCCGGGCTGTCCATGATGCTGGACGGCGCCGCCGGCATCACCGTCGTCGGCGAGGCCGCCGACGGCCGGGAGGCCGTCGCGGCGACCGACGCCCATGCCCCCGACGTCGTCCTGATGGACCTGCGGATGCCGCACGTGAACGGCATCACCGCCACCCGCCGTTTACGCGAGCGCGCCCGCCCGCCCGAGGTGATCGTGCTGACCACCTTCGACACCGACGAGAACATCCTGCACGCGCTGCGCGCGGGCGCCGGCGGCTTCCTGCTCAAGGACACCCCGCCCGCGCAGATCGTGGAGGCGGTCACGCGGGTCGCCGGGGGCGATCCGATCCTGTCCCCGCGGATCACCCGCAGGCTGATGGACCGCACCATCACGCAGGCCGGAGCCTACGAGCAGGCCCGCGCCGCGCTGGCCGCGCTCACTCCACGCGAGTTGGAGGTGGCCCTCGCGATCGCACACGGCCGGACTAACGCGGAGATCGCCGCCGAGCTGTTCATGGGCATCACCACGGTGAAGGCCCACGTCTCCAGCATGCTCACCAAGCTCGGCCTGGACAACCGCACGCAGATCGCCCTGCTCGCGCACGACGCCGGCCTGGCCTGACGCGCTCACCCCGCGCCGGCCATGCTGACGCGCTGGGCGAAGGGACCGCCCTGACTCAGGTCACCGCCGCGCCGGAGCCGCCCGTCCGGCACCCTCAGCCGGACGGGCACGCGCTCAGCCGAGCGCGATCGACCGGAGCGCGTCCTCGAAGACGTCGACGGTGGCGGCGACGTCGGCCTCGGTGTGCGCGGTGGACAGGAACCACAGTCCCCGCGGCACCATGTTGACCCCGCGCTCGAGCAGCGCGGCGTGCAGGCGGCCCATCAGGGCGCGGTCGGTCCTGGCGAAGTCGCGATAGTCGCGCACCGCGGGCCGGTCCGTGAAGTACGTCTGGAAGACCGGGCCCGGCCCGTCCACCAGCATCGGGACTCCCACCTTGGCGGCGGCCTCGCGCAGGCCCGTCATGAGCTGCCGGCCCCGGGCGTGAAGGGTGCCGTAGACCTCCTCGCGCTGCTCGTCCAGGATGCGCAGGGTGGCCTCGGCGGCGGCGATGCCGACGGGCTGCGAGTTGAACGTCCCCGCGTGCGCGACCTTGCCCGAGGAGATGGCGTCCATCACGAACGCCCGCCCGGCCAGCGCGGACACCTGCATGCCGCCCGCCATCGCCTTGCCGAAGACCGACAGGTCGGGGCTGACGCCGAGGTACTCCTGGGCGCCCCCGGGGGCGAGCCGGAAGCCGGTGATGATCTCGTCGAAGATCAGCAGGCTGCCGTGACGGTCGCACAGCTCGCGCACCGCCTGGAGGTAGCCGGGGTCCGGCTCGATGGCGCCGGTGTTGCAGAGCACCGGCTCGGTGACGACGGCGGCGATCTGCCCCGCGTGCAGGTCCATGAGCCGGGTCAGCGACTCCAGGTCGTTCCAGGGACAGATCACCAGGTCGGCGGCGGGCGGCTGGCCCGCGGTCCCGGGCACGGCGCGGGGCCGGTCGTGCGGCCCGGCGTCGTCCAGGGGCGGGTGCACGCTGTAGAGGACCGGGTCGAGCCAGCCGTGGTAGTGGCCCTCGAACTTGAGGATCTTGGGGCGTCCCGTGAAGCCCCGCGCCAGCCGCCAGGCGGCGTGTACGGCCTCGGAGCCGACGGTGTTGAAGCGGACGCGCTCGGCCGAGGGCACCATCGCGCACAGCCGCTCGGCGACGCGGGCCTCGGCCGCGTGCTGGGCGGAGTACACGATGCCGCGGGCCACCTGCGCGGTGACGGCGTCGACCACCGCGGGCGGGCAGTGGCCGAGCAGCGCGGGGCCCTGGCCGAGCACGTAGTCGAGGTAGACGTTGCCGTCGACGTCCCAGAGCCTGGCTCCCGACGCCCTGTCCACGTAGAGCGGCACGCCCGCGGTCCGGCGCGCGTCGCTGGAGACGCCGCCGGCGATGTAGTGCTGGGCAGTGGTGTAGAGGTCGCGGCTGACGTCCAGAATCCGGGTCATGCCGACCATCAAACGGTGCCAGATCGCCCGACGACAAGAAAGACAGCAAGAAGCGGGTCGTAAGCGCAAATTTCGATGCTTGTGGAGGTCGTGGGCCCTTGATGGGCTTACGGACATGTTTCTTGGACGCATTCGGCGTACCCCCTCCAGCCCGGTCGAGCTGGTGGCCCGGCGCGCGCCCGGCGAGCTGGTGAGCCTGGCCGGCCTCGCACCAGAGCTCGACCCGGCGCCCGGCCGGGAGCTCGGAGCGGACCCGGTGGCCGCCCTGGACTTGTTCGGGCTCGACCGCCTGAGCGAGCTGGCGGCCAGCCGCGGCGGCTCCCTCCTGGACGAGAGCGCGGTGCTCTTCGAGCCGCCCGTGGCCACCTGCACGAAGATCTGCTGCCTGGCGCTGAACTACCAGGAGCACGCGGACGAGAGCGGCCTGGAGGTTCCGCCGGAGCCGGTGCTGTTCTTCAAGCCACCGTCCGCGCTCGTGGGCCACAACCACCCGGTCCTCCCCCCCGCCCGCACCCGCCATCTGGAGCACGAGGTGGAGCTGGCCGTGGTCATCGGCAAGGTGACCAGGGACCTGCCGGCCGAGCGGTGGCGCGAGGCCGTCGCCGGATACACGGTGATCAACGACATGACGGCGCGCGACCTGCAACTGGCCAACATCGCCCGCAACGTGCCGTGGGACCAGTCCAAGGGCTTCGACACCTTCGCGCCGGTGGGCCCGTACCTGGCGACGGTGGACGAGGTGCCCGACCCGCAGGCGCTGGAGCTCACCCTGGAGGTGGACGGCCAGGTCAGGCAGCGGGCCAACACCAGGCAGATGGTCTTCGGCCTGCCCCGGCTCATCGCCGACCTGTCCGACGGGATGACCCTGATGCCGGGCGACCTCATCGCGACCGGCACCATCGCCGGCATCGCCCCGCTCAAGGACGGCGACACCATGCGCGCCACCGTGGAGGGAATCGGCACACTGGTAAATACGGTCAAATTCCGGTCAGCCTAAAATGGGGGCATGACATACGCTATGGCCGCCCTGGTGGACATCGACGACTTCATGGTCTCGGAGCAGGTCCGGGGGCGGCCATGGGCACAGCGCCAGCTCCGGCACGCCGACCAGGCGGTGCGCGCCGCCGCCGGGGGCCGTCCGGGGGCGACCTGCCACCCGCGGCCGCCCGAGGAGTGGCTCGTCATGCTGACCGGGGCCGATCCCGCCACGCTGATGTCCGACGCGGCCGCGCTGGCGGAGGACGTCCGCGCCGCGATCGTCCGGGAGACCGAGTGGACCGCCACCGTCAGCCTGGGCTTCCCCAGCGTGGGCTCGGTCGCGGCCGAGCGGGACGCCCGGCGGGTCAACGGCTACAAGCTCGTGCTCGGCGGCGACCGGGTGATCGAGCCGCCGTCCGCCGGCCGGGTGGCCGCCGCACCTCCCGTGCGGATCGAGCGGGAGCTGACCAGGCGTGTGCGCGCGGGCGACCACAACGGCGCGGCGGGGCTGCTGGCGAGCTGGGTCGACAGGTGCGCCCGCGACGCCGACCCCGAGACGCTGCGCAACTGGCTGATCGGCCAGTTGCTGTTCGTCGTGGACGTGGCCAACCGCGCCACGCTGGCCGACGGCTCGACCGACTGGGTCATGACGTGCGCCCGGCTGCCCATCGAGGACATCGTCACGGTCGGCGACATCCACGAGCGCTCCTACCTGCACATGTGGCTGCGTGACACGCTCGGGCGGCTGGTGCCCGAGCCGCCGCGCAGGGACGTGCTCGCGCTCGCGGAGGCGTACATGGACGAGCACTACACCGATCCGGAGCTGCGCCTGGCGACGGTGGCGGAGGCGGTCAGCGCGAGCCCGTTCTACATCTCGCACCTGTTCGCGGAGAAGCGCAGGACGACGTTCCTGCGCCACCTGACGGGGCTGCGCCTGCGGCACGCGCGCCGGCTGCTGTCCACCTCCGGCCTGCCGGTGGACGTGATCGCCACGCGCACCGGCTACCCGACCGCGAAAGCGCTGCGTGGCGCGTTCCGGCGGCACGTCGGCTGCTCCCCCACGGAATACCGCAGGGCCGGGTTCCGGCCCGACCGTGACCAGGCCCGACCGTGACCACGCCTGATCATGACCAGGCCCGATCGTGACCAGGATGGTGCTGATGGACTTGGCGATAGACGGCGGACAGACGGGCCTGCGGCTCGGCCTGGCCGAGCGGGGCAGGATCAAGGAGATCCGCGAGCTGCCCGGCCTGTCGTACGCGGAGGGCTCCCCGGTCAAGGCCGTGCTGGAGCGCATCGGGACGGGATGGGGCGAGCTCGGCACCGTCTGCCTCGGGCTGACCACGATCCTCGACGACGCCGACGCGCTGGCCGGTCACCTGCTCGGCATCGCCCGCCGCGTACTGATCACCACCGATGTGGTCACCTCGCACGCGGGCGCGTTCGCGGGCGGCAGGGGCGTGGTGCTGGCCGCGGGCACCGGAGCCATCGCCCTGGGCGTGGGGGACGGCATCCGGCAGGTGGACGGCTGGGGCTACCTCTACGGCGACGCGGGCAGCGGCTTCTGGATCGGCCGGCGCGGCCTCGACGCCGCCTACCGGGGCTTCGACGGTCGCGCGGAGCCCGGCCCGCTCACCGAGCGCGCTCAGGACGTGTTCGGCGACCTGGCGGGACTGCCCGAGCGCCTCTACCTCGCCCCGGACGCGGTGGCGCGCATCGCGCGCTTCGCCGTCCAGGTCCTGGAGCTCGCGGAAGACCGTACGGCCCGCGCCATCGCCGAGGAGGCGGCCCGCGAGCTGGCGGGCACGGTGGCGGCGGCGGCCCGCTGCTTCGCGGAGGGCGCGGCGGTGCCCGTCGCGTGGACCGGCCGCCTGCTGCGCGACGCGGGGCTCCGCGCCGGGTTCGAGGCGGAGCTGACCCGGCTGCTTCCCCGGGCGGCGCTCCGGCCCCCCGCGGGGGACAGCCTCGCGGGCGCCGCCCTGCTGGCCGCCTCAGCCGTACCCGGCCACTACCAGACGATGATCAGAACGGCGGAACGATGAGAGTGGGTCACGGCACCACCGATCTGCCCGTGCCGGACGGCACGCCGATGGGCGGTTACCTCGACCGGCCAGGGCCGTCAGCGGGTCTGGCCGATCCGCTGACCGTGAGCGCGGTGACCTGGTCGGACGGCGAGCGGCGGTTCGCGCTGGCCACCGCCGACGTCATCTGCGTCAACGAGGACCTGGCCGGACGGGCCAGGTCGGCGGCCGGATGCGAGCTGTGGCTGGCGGCGAGCCACACCCACTCCGGGCCCGAGACCGGCTGCGTGCCGGGCGGCGGGCCGACGCCCGAGCCGTGGCTCGACCGGATCACCGAGGCGGTCCGCACGGCCGTACGGCGGGCGATCGACGGGGAGAGGCCGTGCGAGGGCACGGTGCACCGCGGCGAGCTGCACGGCGTCGGCGCCGACCGGAGCAGGCCACAGGCGCCGGCCGTGGTGCCGCTGGACCTGGTCGCCGTGCGCGACGGCGGGCTCGCCGGGGTGCTGGTGGTGCTTCCCGTGCACCCCACCGTGCTGCCCGCGACGAGCCGCCTGGTCAGCGCCGACCTCGTCGGAGCCGTACGCAGGAGTCTGCGGGAGCGGCTCGGCGGGAACGTCTGGGTGACGGTCGCCACCGGCGCGGCCGGCGACATCAGCACCCGCCACACCAGGCGCGGCCAGGACGCGGCGGAGCTGGAGCGCCTGGGCGCGCTCGTCGCGGACCGGTGCGCCGAGCTGCTGGCCGGTCCGGGGACCCCGCTCTGGGGAGCCGGACCGGCCGGCGGGCGGATCTCCTGGGCCACGCGGCGCCTGACGCTCGAACCCGCCGCCACGACGGCCGACGAGGGCGCGCTGACCGCCGGGTACGAGCAGGCCGTGGCGTCGGGCGATCCGGTCGCCACGCGCCTGGCCCGCAGCCGGCTCGAAGGGGTGCGCGCCCGCACCTCGCCACCCGCCCGCACGGGCGTGGACGTGAACGTCGCCCGCCTGGGCGGGCTCGCCCTCGCCGGACTGCCCGGCGAGCCGTTCCTCGCCGTCGCCGAGCGCATCGCCGGGCGCGACGCCGGGCGCGACGCCGGGCGCGACGCCGACAGTCCAGGTGAGCCCACCGTGGTCCTGGGCTACGTCAACGGCTATCCCGGATACCTGCCGACCGCCTGCGCCTACCGGCGCGCCGAGTACGAGGTGCTGGCCAGCCACGTGGCCGCGGGCAGCGCCGAGCTCATCGCCGACACCGCACGACACCTGCTGGAGGAAGTGTGATCGACCAGGGCGCGTACGCGCTGATCGCCCGATCGGCCGTGGACCGGCTGCTCACCGCGGAGCGCGACGCGATCGAACGGGCCGGCGCGCTCATCCACGCCGCGTTGCGGGCGGGCGGGGTGCTCCAGGCGTTCGGCACCGGCCATTCGAGGTCCGTCGCCCTCGAACTCACCGGCCGGGCGGGCGGCCTGGTGCCGGCCAACCAGCTCGGCATCCGCGACCTCGTCTACTACGGCGACGCCTCACCGCGGGACATCCTCGACCCGAGGATCGAGCGCGAGCCCGGCCTGGCTGCGCGCGTCTGGGCGCTGGCCGACATCCGGCCCGAGGACATCTTCGTGATCATCTCGAACTCCGGCGGCAACGCGGCGATCGTCGAGATGGCCCGCCTCGCCGTACGGCACGGGCACCAGGTGATCGCCATCACCTCCCGCGCGCACACCGCCGAGGTGGCCGTCGAGGAGCGGCTGGCGGACCTGGCCCAGGTGGTCATCGACAACGGCGCGCCGTACGGCGACGCCGCGATGCCGCTGCCGGGCGGCGGCACGGCCTGCGGCGTCTCGACCCTCACCGGCGTGCTGGCCGCGCAGCTCCTGGTCGCCGACGTCGCCGGCCGCTTCGTCGCCGCCGGGGAGCCGCCGCCCGTCTTCCGGTCGGCCAACACCCCGGGCGGGGACGCGCACAACGACCGGCTGCTGGAGAGGTACGGCTCCCGCGTGCGCCTCGGCGACGCCTAACCCCGCACGAGCCGGTACGGCTGGCGGGGCCGGCCGGCCTGGGTGCCCTTGACCGGGGGCAGAGGCCAGGCCAGCCCCTCCTCCGCGAGGCTCTGCAGGACCCTGCGGGCGCTGCGCGGAGACAGCGACAGCACGTCGGCCACGATCTCGGCGTCGACCACCATCGTGTCGCCGTCGTCGAGGCTCTCCACCAGGCGGTCGAGCAGTTTGGCCGCCTTGGTGGCGACGACGGGCCCGCTCTCCTGCGGCCTGCGCCGGCGTACCGGCAGCGACAGCACGGTGCCGTCCGCCCCGACAAGGTACGCGGCGGCGGCCCCCGCCTGGCGCGCCTTCTCGACGGCCGCCAGCGCGTTGGCGTCGGCGTCGCGGGCCGTGCTGCCGAGCCCGATGCCCACCTCGACGGCCACCCCGGCGTCGGAGTGGATCCGGTCCATGAACGGCGCCACCCTGAACCCGTCGGTGGCCTGGCCGAGGGCGCCCACGGTCGCGGTGACCACGTAGCCGTTCTCGTCCCGGGGCACGACGGTGGCGCCCATCAGCCGCGCGTCGGCGAGCAGCGAGCGGTGCAGGGACAGCTTCAGCTCCTGCTGCCAGTAGTTGCCCGGCCCGGAGTAGGCGGGCTTGGCGGAGGCGGCCAGCTCGACGACCACGATGGCGATCTGCGCGTCCTCCAGCCTGCTGCCGGTGCCGAGCAGGGCGGCGGTGTTGAGCGCGAGGCGCAACGTGTGGGAGGTCGGCAGCAGGCGCAGCACGGGCACCCCGGCGGCGGCCAGCCGGTTGGAGACGCTCCTTATCGTGGTGAGCGCCGCGGTGGTCTCCCCCTGGCGGTAGAGCTGCTCGTGGAAGGCGCTGAAGCCGCGCGCCGACTCCGGCTGGTCGTACTCGGACAGGTGCACGCCGCCGGTGCTCACCCCGATCTCGGCGTACGCCTCGTCCACGTCCGCGGCGGGCAGCGAGTCGATGCTCACCCGGGCAGGGTCGATGCCGTGGGTGAGCACCCCGCGCAGCAGGCTGGCGTACAGGCTGGCGCCGCTCATCGGCACGAACGTGGCGGGGATGGGCAGCTCGCCCGCCTTCCTGGCCAGGTCGTGCTGGAGCGGCCCCGTGAACAGCACCACGTCGATGCTGTCGGCGATCTTGGAGAACTTCTCGAAGGTCTCCTGCTCCTCGGCGTGCGGGGCGCCGACCAGCCGCCAGTCGGTCGCGGCCGGGAGCTCGGCGCCGATCATCATGATCTGCTCGACGAGATCGTGCGGTCCCACGACCCCGATCGCCACCCGTGACCGCGTTTCGGAACGCAGCCGATCCATGATCTTGATCACCCCAGTCCGGATCTCCACTGCAGCAAGCGGGTCATCGTCGCACCGAGCACCGCGGCCTGGTCCCCCTCCGCAAGACCACTGAAGATTACCCTCCCCAGCGATATCCGAAGATCGATGAACGGGAAGTCGGACCCGTAGACCACCCGGCCGGTCCCGACCTCCCGCACCATCCTGGCGATGTCGGGACCGGTGTTGTAGGACCCGCACACCTCCAGGATCACCCCTGGGCGCCGCTGCGCCACCTCGATGGCCCGCTCGAAACCGAGCGGTGTGGCGCCCGCGTGCCCCGCGATGATCACCGCGTCGGGGTGCTCCGCCGCGACGGCGTCCACCTGGTCCAGGTCGTTGTACGGGGAGCCGTCGTAGGTGTGGGTGAGCACCGGGCAGCCGGTGCGCTGCGCGAACTCCCACACGCCGGCGTAGCGCCTGCCGGTGAGCGGGTAGTCGTGCAGGTCGGGGTGGAGCTTGATGCCGCCGAAGCGCGGGTCGTCGCCCCACCTGGCCAGCTCGCCCGCGGGATCCTGCCAGGGGTTGACCGTCAGGTAGCCGGTGAAACGGCCGGGCGCGCGGTCCACCGCCTCGGCGGTCGCGGCGTTCCCCGCCGCCGCGTCGAGCTGGATCGCCAGGTGGCTGGAGAGGACCGCGTGGGCCACTCCGCACCTGTCCATCACCCTGACCATCGCCTCGGGGGTCGGCTCGGGGATGAAGAACAGGCTGTAGGGGCCGGTGTGCGCGTGCGCGTCGACGATCCGGACTCCGCTCTGCGGGCGCCGCCGCCACAGCGCGGTGGTGATCGCGTTCACGCCGCCCCCACGGGCAGCAGCCCCAGCAGGGTGCCGGCGGCGATCGTCGCCACGGCCCCGTCGTCGAGCTCCGCCCACAGCAGGCGGGTGACCGCCTCGGCGGGGTCCCTGAGCGGCGCCCCGGTGCCGAAGACGAGGCGGCGCTCGCCGTACCTCTCGACGAGCCATTCGAGGCCGCAGTGCGAGGACAGGTTGGCCAGCCCCAGGTACACGTTGCCGGTGCGCGACAGCACCCCCGCCACCTGCCTGAGCTGGCGGTAGCCGAGCGCGCCGACCACGATCCGCAGCTCCGGGTGCGCGGCGGCGACGGACTCCACGGCGGGCCACGCGGTCTGGGCCGCGTCCACGAGCAGCGGCAGCCCGGCCTCGGCGATCGCGCCGAGCATGGTCGCGCAGTCGGCGCCCGCGAGGTCGTAGCCGTGGTCGGCGGGGTAGGCGCGGACGGCGCACACCCCGCCCTCCAGCGCGGCGGTCACGAACTCGGCCGGGGTGCCGGTCTCCCCGCAGGTGTCGGGCAGCATCACCCAGCAGGGACGCAGCCGGGGCTGCCCGGCGACCAGGCCGAGCAGCTCCCTGTTGCCCGTCGCCGGGTCGTGCAGCCACGACAGGGTGTGGCTGACCACTGCCTCGGCGATGCCGAAGCGGTCCATCCTGTCCAGCGCCTCCGTGATCGAGCCCGTGCCCGTGTCCCTGCGGGGGTGGCGGCCGAGCATCGCGTCAGCGTCGATCAGCATGTACCGTCCAATCGTCGGGGACAGAGGGTGGCTCGTCCCGGTAGGGGAAGATGCCGACGGTGAACCTTCCGTCGGCGCGCCTCAGGCCGAGCGAGTGGATCTCGCCGTACTCGGCGGTCCTGGTGGCGGGGTCGGGGATCCTGGCCGGGCCGGTTCCGTACAGCACCTCGTCGGGCGGCTCCAGGGGGACCACGAGGATTCCCGGGCCGCGGGTGCCCGCGAACGCGCCGTCCCGCTCCGTCCACGGCGACAGGCCGTGGATCTGCCAGACCGCACCGGCGCCGAACCCGTCGGCGTCGATCCGGTCGGTGACGACCCAGTACGGGGCGTCGCCCTTGACGAAGACGATCTCGCGATCGTGCCGCGCGCCGTAGCCGTGGTGGTGCCCGGCGAAGACGTCGGCCCGCGCGGAGACGGAGAACCGGTCGCAGGCGGCTCGGCGGTCCTCGGCGTAGTCCTCGCCCGGCACGAGCAACGTGTTGTGCGCCCTGGTCGCCTGGTACCAGTCGTAGTAGCCGGGGTCGTCGTAGGACGGCGGGCCGCCCCCCTCCCAGGCCAGCGGCACGCCCCAGCCCGTCAGCACGAAGTCGAGCGCCGCGTGGTGGCTGTGCGGTTCGAGCTCGTGGCCGACGTACGGGCCGTAGTTGACGACGGTGTGGAAGTCGCCGTGACGGAAGGTCGCGTAGCCGCTGGCCTCCAGGTTGTGGGAGCCCTCGACCGGCTCGACGCCCTCGGGCCAGATCAGGCCGCTGTCCTGCAGGTGCGGCACCCAGCCGCCGGAGGTCGTCAGGACGCTCAGCCAGTGGTACATGGCCCGGCGGCGCGGGTGGGCGGCCAGCGAGGGCTCGACGGCCACGGCCCGTTCCAGGTTGTCCAGGCACATGAGGTGGTAGCTGGGCGAGCGCTCGTGGTGGCCGCCGTCGGCGCGCACGTCCCGGTCGAGGTGCTCCAGGATGCGGGCCATGGCGACCTCGGCCCACCGCCCCGCCTCGGGGAGGTCGGCGAAGACCCTGGCGGTGTGCAGCAGCTCGCACGCGGCGACGAACTGCCAGTTGCCGTGGCGGAACGCGTCGTGCTCCTCCGCGGTCCACCTGGCGCCGCCGACGACCGTCTTCATCATCCGCAGCCAGCACCCGTCGCTCAGCGCCGGCTCGCCCGCGAAGACGGCCAGCGCCTCGGTGACGTACATGGCGCGGGCGCGGACGCCGAGGGAGTACCAGATCACGTCGAGCCCCGGCCAGTCGCCCTTGACCCGGTCGCGGTCGTCGTACCACTGGCGGAACAGCCGGTCCCACTCGGCGGCGTAGCGGGGGTCCCCGGTCTCGGCGTAGGCCGTGATCAGCGGGGACATCCAGCGCAGGTAGTGGAAGCCGTACAGCAGCGAGCGGCCGTGGCCCCTGTCCAGGAAGTCGACCTCGACGCCGAGCAGGGCGTCCGCGCCCTCCGCGCCGAGGGCCGCCGGGACCGGCCGCCGCCACCGCCAGGCCCTGGCCTCGGCGACGCCGCCCGTCCCGAGCGCGTCGAGGAGCGCCTCGTCGGTGATGTGCCGCATGCGCGTGGGATGCACGTGCGGCGCCTTCTCCACCGACATCAGAGCCGCACCGGCCGTCCGGTACGGGCTGATTCGTGCGCCGCGGCGAGCACGGCCGTCACGTCCCGTGAGCTTTCCACGCTCACCAGCGGCTCGGCGCCGGTGCGGGCGCAGTCCACGAAGTGGTGGATGGCGTCGCGGTAGGCCCCCGCGGGGATGCCGTGCACGACCCGCTGGAGCATGTTGCGCGGGTAGGAGTAGGACTTCTCGGTGGCGAGCTGGATGTTCTCCTTCTGCCGGTCGAGCTGGATGACGCCGGACTCGCCGGCCACGGTGACGTAGCTGTCGACCATGGTCGGGAAGGTGTTCGGGTAGATCCAGGCCGACTCGAAGGTGGCGACGGCGCCCCGGCTGAAGCGGGCCTGGATCTGCATCGCGTCGGGGGTGTCGATGCCCATGCCGCGCAGCCTGCCGTGGCGGGCGGTGGCGAACACCTCCGCCACGCGGTCGTCGTAGAGCCAGGTGACCAGGTCGATGTCGTGGCTCGACAGGAACCAGGCGCAGGTCGTCCGGTCGGCCCAGCCGATCATCTCGGTGGGCACGTGGATGGTGTCGTTCTTGCGGGCGTAGCCCACGACCGGCTCGCCGATCAGCTCCATCTGCTGCTTGGCCTGCGCGTACGCGGGCACCCAGCGGTGGTTGAACAGGCACATCGCGGTGACGCCGGCCTGCCGGATCGCGGCCACGGAGCGGTCCGCGTCCTCGACCGTGGTCGTGAAGGGCTTCTCGACCAGGATGTGCACGCCGGCCTCCGCCGCCGCCACCATCACGTCCGCGTGCAGGTGGTCGGGGGTGGTGATCGACACGGCGTCGACCGTGCCGGAGGCGAGCAGCTCCCGGTAGCCGGGGTAGACGGCCGCGTGGGGAGCGGCGTCGAGGGCGCGGCGGGCGACGGCGGTGATCTCGGCGTCCGGGTGGGCGGACAGGACCTCGGCGTGGCCGCGCCCCATGATCCCGGCGCCGACGATCCCGACTCTGAGCTTAGGCAAGTGCGTCATCCCATTGCTTCTCTGCTGCGTCGAGCGCCTCCTTGGCGCTCTTGGATCCCTGGAGGAAGGCCCTGACCGCCTCGGCCAGCGACTCCGCCAGCTCGCCGTCCTTGGAGGTGCCCAGCGGGACGTACTCCAGCTTCGGCAGGCCCGCGACGATCACCCGCCGGGCCACGGCCATCGGGTCGTCGCCGCCGGTGCCGGCGAAGAAGGCGTCCTTGGTGGAGGAGACCGTCGAGGGGTAGATCGGCACCAGCTTGCAGAAGGCGAGCTGGTTGGCGCCGTTGGTGAAGAACTTGACGAACTCGGCCGCCGCCCGCTGGTGCTTCGACGCCTTGGGGATGGCCACGGTCTGCTGGGCGAGCAGCAGGTATCCGCCGGTCTTCGTCTGGACGGGCTCGGTGACGACCAGGTCCTCGTAGACGTCGGGGGCGTTCTTCTGGATGTTGACCAGCGTCGCCGCCGTCGCGCTCGCCCCCATCGCGAGCTGGCCGTTCTCCAGGGTCTGCGGGTAGTTCCTGACGTCCTTGGAGACCGTTCCGGGCGCGAGGCCGTGCTTGTCGTAGCTCTTCTTGAACGTCTCCAGCAGCTCGGCGACCTCGGGGGTGTTGAACGCCGCCTTCTTCTTGTCGGCGCTCAGCAGCTCGACGCCGTAGTAGCGCAGCACGGCGGCCGCGTTGGGGCCGGGGACGTCGTTGCTGCCGTAGACCTTGGTCTCGGCGTAGACCTTGTCGGCCAGCTCCAGGGCCTCGGCGTAGGACTTCGGCGGGGCCTGCTCGTCGAAGCCGGCCTTGCTGACGACGGACCTGCGGTAGATGCCCACGGGCGTGCCGCCGTTGTACCAGGGCACGGCGTACAGCTTGCCCGACACGCGGAGCGGCTCGATCAGGTTCGGCTGGAAGTCGGCCAGGTCGGCGGGCTTGAGCAGCCCGTCGAGCGGGGCCAGCGACGGGGCGAACCTGCCGAGGTCGGACGAGGCGAGGTTGACCGCGTCGGGGACGTCGCCGCTGGCGACCGCCCCGAGCAGCTTGGTGGCGATGTCCTGCCCGGGCACGTCGACCCACTTGACGGTGACCTTGGGGTGGTCCTTCTGGTACTGGGCGATCAGCCCGTCGACGTAGGCGCCGAAGTTCTTCTTCAGGTTGATCGTCCAGAACTCGACCTCGCCCTCGAACGGCTGGTCGTCCACCGCGGTGGACGTGCCGCCCGACGTTCCGGCGACGCAACCCGACGACATGAGAGCCAGCGCCAGCGCGCCCGCCCCTAAGGTTCTTCTCCTCGACACCGGGACCCTCCTGACAACTTATGGCCGTCCCTAATCATTCTTTTCGGCACCTTGTCACCCGAGAGCTGGGACGTCAAGAGGGGCTTTTGTGCGCTCTTGACGGTCCAGAGGGGCGTATATAGGCTGCGGTCCAAATTCCGGCCAACTCTTATCGAGACTCTGGACGTCACTATTAAACGGCGAAGGATGTGAGGCCGGTGGCCACCAGCCGGATCCCGGGGCAGCGCTGGTACACGCCGTACCTCTTCCCGTTGCCGGCCCTGATCCTGTTCGGGGCCTTCTTCGCCTGGCCGGCCGTCACCGCGCTCCAGCTCTCCTTCACCGACTACGACGGGGTCAGCCCGCCCGTCCTGACCGGACTGGACAACTTCGGCAGGATCCTCGGCGACGCCCGGTTCTGGACCGCCCTGCGCAACTCGCTGGTGTTCCTCGCCGGGCTCTTCCCGCTGCTCGTGGTGCTCCCGCTGCCGCTGGCCGTGCTGGTCAACCAGAAGCTGCCCGGCATCAGGACGTTCAGGATGCTCTACTACCTGCCGGTCGTGACCTCGATGGTCGCGGTCGCGGTGGCCTGGAACTACGTCTTCCACCAGCAGGGCGTCGTCAACTGGCTGCTCACCGGCTTCGGCGTCCTGGACGAGCCGATCCAGTACCTCCTCGACCCCGTCTGGGCGCTGCCCGCGCTGATCCTGGTCGAGGGCTGGAAGAACATGGGCGTCTACATGATGGTCTACCTGGCGGGCCTCCAGACGATCCCGTCTGACCTCTACGAGGCCGCCAAGATCGACGGCGCCAACGGCTGGCACCGGATGCGGCGCATCACCGTCCCGCTCATGGTCCCCTACATCGCGGTCACCATCACGATGGCCATGCTCGACGCGATGCAGGCGTTCACCACCGTCTTCGTGATGACCAAGGGCGGCCCGCAGGACGCCACCCTGATGCTCGGCTACTACATCTGGTCCGAGGCGTTCGAGAAGTACGACATGGGCTACGCCAGCGCCGTCGGCCTCGTCCTGTGGGTGCTGCTGATCGTGATGGCCCTGCTCAACTACCGGCTCACCAGCGGAAAGAAGGACGAGCGTTGACCCGGAGGCTCGGCTGGTGGACGCGGCGCGTCGGCATGTACGTGCTGCTCACGGCGATCGCGCTGGTGTTCGTCGGCCCGTTCCTCATCCTGCTGTCGGCGGCGTTGAAGCCGTCGGGCCAGGCCGTCTTCTCCTTCCCGCCGGACATCATCCCCCGGCCGCCCGTGCTCACCTGGGCCAAGGAGGCGTGGACGGCCATCCCGTTCCCGCGCTACCTCCTCAACTCGATCCTCCTCGTGGCCGTGATGGTGCCGGTCTACATCCTCGTGTCGGCCATGTGCGCGTACCCGCTGGCGCAGATGGTCTTCCGCGGCCGGAGCCTGATCTTCTTCGCGATCCTCGCCACCATGTTCATGCCCGGCGAGGTCATGCTGCTGCCGAGATTCCTGGTGGTCTCCCAGATCGGGATGGCCGACAGCTACCTGGGAGTGATCCTGCCGGGCCTGCTGTCGGCGTTCGGGATCTTCCTGCTCCGGCAGACCTTCGCCGGGGTTCCGCGCGAGGTCGTGGACGCCGCCAGGACCGACGGCTGCCACGAGCTGCGTATCTTCTGGCACGTCATGCTGCCCGCCGCCCGCCCCACCCTGGCCATCCTCGGCGTCTTCGGCTTCATCTCGGTCTGGAACAGCTTCATCTGGCCGATGGTGGTGCTGAAGGACTCCTCCCTCTATCCCATCTCGCTGGGCATCGCCTACCTGGCCGGGATCACCGGCACGGACGTCCGCAGCCTGGCGGCGGGCACGATCATCTCGATCCTGCCCGTGGTCGTCTTCTTCATGATCATGCAACGCCACGTCCTGGAAGGCATGCGCGGCGCGGTCAAGAGCTGACGCCGCCTGCCGCTCGTGAAAGGGTCACACATGCTCACTCGCCGGCAATTCGGCCTCGGCGCGCTCTCCCTCGGGGCGCTGACCGCACTGCCCGGCACGGCCCGCGCCGCGGCCGGCCACGACTACACCTCGCGCGAGACGTTCGACCAGTTCGACAAGCTGTTCCACGAGAGCGGCGCCGTCGGTCAGCCCACCGACACCAACGAGGCCGGCGGCCTCGGCTGGGGCGCGTCCTACGTGCTGGCCGCCTACGTCAGGATGTACGAGGCCTACCGCGACACCGCCTACCTGGACCGGCTCATCCACAACGCCGACCTGGTGCTGGCGGGCCGCGACTCCGAGCGGGGCGTCACCGACTACCGCGGCCTGTCGCTGCCCGCCTGGCGCAGCATCGTCTACAGCGCCGGCGGTGCGAGCCTGCTCGACGCCGCCGGGCAGCCGCTCCTGGAGGTGCGCAGCGCGCTGGCCAACGTCAACGACGCCGTGGCCACCGTACGAGCGGGCTCCTCGGAGGGGCGTTTCACGTTGGAGGTGCGCAATCCGGTCAAGGCGAAGGTGTCCACCTTCACCGACCTGACGATGGACCCCGGCAGCCCCGACTACGCCGTGAAGCGGATCCTCGACGCCTACCCGTCGCCGACCATGGTGACGGCCAAGGATCTGCGGCCCTCGCCCGCGGGGGCCGCGACACCGGCGCAGGGGGCGTTCAAGCTGGCCGCCGCGCCGGTGATCTTCGCGGTGCACACCGGCATGATCACCTACCCGCTCGCGTCGTTCGTCCGGATCGTCCGCCGCGACCCGCGCCTGCTCGCCGACGCCCGCTACCGCGCCAAGGCCGCCGAGTACCTGGAGGCGTGCCGGGCCGCCGCGGCCGCGCACGACCCCGAGTGGATGGCGGGCGGCTACTACATCTGGCCCAAGGGCATGCCCGTCCCCTACGACGGCGTCGAGCAGCCCATCAACCAGAGCGTCGCCCTCGGCCAGACCTACGCGGAGCTGGCGGCGGCGACCGGGGACCCGCACTTCCGCGACCGCACGCGCCGTCTGGCCGCGACGTTCGCCCGCGACCTCAAGGTCAACGACAAGGACGCCTACACCTGGCCGTACTGGCCCGGCTTCGGCAAGCTCTACAGCGGCTACACCAAGGCCGACGGCGTCTCCGAGTGGACCCCGTCCTACGGCTCGCCGCCCAAGGGCGCGCAGCAGGGCGAGGACCTCAGCCACGGCGGGATCGACATCGAGTTCGCCGCCGCCGCGCACCGATGGGGCCTCGGCTTCACCGGCAGGGACATGGTCCGCTTCGCCCGCTCCTACACCAGGAACATGGCCACCACCGACAACGGCGTCGCCACGACCTTCCTGAGGGTGGACGGCAGCGGCGGCCTGGCCCCCGCCGGCCAATATCTCCAGGCGCCGCGCTTCATGCCGGTCGCCCGGTGGGACGAGGCGCTGTTCCCGCACGCGCTGGCGGTCTACGCCGACCACGCCGTCGAGTCGCAGTACGGCTCCACCCTGCTGTCGGTCGCCTACCTCAACTGGCAGGGCCGCAGGTAGCCGGGCACGGAAGGGGCTCGCCGCGTGATCGACGGCGAGCCCGCCGGCCGTTTGCCGGCCGTTCGCCGGTCAACCCATGCCGAGACTCTGGGCGAAGGTCCGCACGTCGGAGATCACCCAGTACTCGGCGACCCTGCCGCCCTCGACGCGCAGGATGTCGTGCCCGCTGAACGCGACCCGCGTGCCCGCGGGCGCCGTGGCCCCGTCCAGGCCGCCCCGATAGGACCCGGCGAACGTCCAGCGGGCGGCCACCGTGTCGCCGTCCACGATCGGACCGACGTCGAGGGTGACCGTGACGCCCGTGAACGGGGCGTGCCCCTGGGCGAGGACGGCGGCCAGCTCGGCCGCTCCCCGGACGTCGTGCCCGGGCCAGTGGCCGACGAAGCCGGGAGTGACGAGGTCGTGGGCCAGCGCGAAGTCCCCGGCCCACATGTCCAGCAGCCAGCGTTCGTACAGCTTCCTGATGCCGTCGTTCATGGATGACTCCCGGGATCGTCCTGGATGGCCGGTCCCCTCCTACCCCTCCGGGGCCGGGGCGTGCGCCCGCGTGCCCGCTGTGTCGCAGAAATCCTGATTGCGGGGGGAAGGCCCGTCCCGGCATCATCCCGGCATGGATCTCCTCGCCTCCCTGCCCGCCTTCGCCGTCGCCGTCGTGCTCATCTCGGCCTCGCCGGGCCCCGCGATGGCCCTCATCCTGCGCCGAGCCGCGGTGCGGGGGCTCTCCGGCGCGGTCCCCACGGTGCTCGGCCTCGAAGCGGGGCTCTACGTGTGGGCGCTGTGCGCCGCCGCCGGCCTGGCCGCCCTCGTCGCCGCCTCCGAGGTGGCCTTCGTCGTCCTGCGCGTGGTGGGCGCCGCCTTCCTGCTGTACCTCGGGGTGAAGTCCTGGCGGTCGGCCTGGCGCAGCCGCGCCGCCACGGAGGAGGCGGAGGTGGAGGAGGAGCCCGTGGCGGCGTCCGGCCGCGGCGCCTGGTGGAAGGCGTTCGGGGAGGGCGCCGTCGTGATGCTGGCCAACCCGAAGGCCGCCGCCTTCATGATCGCCTTCTATCCCCAGTTCGTCCCGGCCGACCGGCCGCTCCTCACCACCACCGCCCTGCTGGCCCTGCTCCAGGTGGCCATGGAGACGGTCCTCTACCTCTCGCTGGCGGCGGTCGTGGGCCGCGCTGGCGCGTGGTTCCGCCGCCCGGCCGTCCGCCGCCGCCTGGACGCGGTGAGCGGGACCGTGCTCGTGGCCCTCGGCCTGCGCGTCGCCGTCGAGGGCCGCTGACCGGCCTTCCATAACTGTGGCTTCTGGTAACCATCCCTAACATCTCTTGGACTTCTGACTCCCCGCCGGGCACCCTGGACACAGATCCACCGGAACCTCGGCAGGGAGCACCCATCATGGCCACCTTCGTCCTCGTCCCCGGCATGTGCCACGGCGGTTGGAGCTTCGAGCCGCTCACCGAGCGGCTGCGCGCCCTCGGCCACCGTGTCCACGCCGTCACGCTCAGCGGAGTCAGCGAGCGCCGCCACCTGATGGCCGGCGGGGTCAACCTCGACACCCACATCCAGGACGTGACCGCCCTCCTGGAGGCCGAGCAGGTCGAGGACGCCGTGCTCGTCGCGCACAGCTACGGCGGCATGGTCATCACCGGGGCCGCCGACCGCGCCCCCGGCCGGGCCGGCTCGCTGGTCTACATCGACGCGGTCGTCCCCTCCGACGGCGACTCCTGCTGGTCCCTCGTCCGCGACGAGGAGCGCCGGTGGTACACCGACGTGGACGAGACCGGGTTCGGGGTGCGCCCGCAGCCCTTCTTCGACCCGCGGGCCACGCCGCACCCGCTCGCCTCGGTCCTGCAGCCGCTCCGCCTCACGGGCGACCTCGCGCACGTGCGCCGCAGGGACTACGTGTACGCGGCGGGATGGGACGGCGAGTCGCCGTTCACCGTCTTCCACGAGCGGCTGCGGCAGGACCCGGCCTGGACGGCCCACGCGGTGAACGGCCGCCACAACCTCATGCGCGACGCCCCGGACGAGCTGCTCAAGATCCTGCTCGGCGCGGCCTGATCTGCGAGGCGCGCAGCAGCGTGGCGGGAACGAGCGTGGCCAGGGCGGTCCGCCACGGCACCGCGTCGCGGGTCCGCACCAGGGACGTCAGCACGGCCGACCGGACCGCCGCGCGCCCGAGCCGGACGCCCGTCAGGGACGGTCACCGGTGGCGATCTTGAGGCCGAGGCCCAGGAGAACGGACCCGACCAGGCGGTCCAGGATCTTCTCGAAGCGGCGATGGCCGACCAGCCGGGCGGTGTGGTGCGCGGTGATCGCGAAGGCGAACTGGCCGGTCAGGTTGGCCGTGGCGGCGATGAGTGTCAAGCCGATGATCACGGGGATCGCCGTGCCGTCGTGGGCGGTGACGAACTGCGGCAGCAGCGCGGTGAAGAAGGCCGCAGCCTTGGGATTGAGCAGGTTGGTGGTCAGCCCCTGGCGGAACAGCGCCGGGGACGAAGCGGGCGCCGGCACCGGCGGCGCATCCGCGGCCGACTCCTTCGACTCCTTCGAGCGCCAGGACCGCCAGAGCATGCGGGCGCCCAGGTAACCGAGGTAGGCGGCTCCGGCCAGCTTGAGCACGGTGAACGCGATGGCGGAGGCGGCGAGGACCGCGGAGATGCCGGCGCCGGCGGCCAGCCCCCAGAGCAGCAGGCCCGCCGCGCTGCCCAGGCCGGTCCGGACTCCGGCGCCCCACCCCTGGCGCATCGCGTTCCGTACCACCAGGGCGGTGTCGGGCCCAGGCGTGATCGTGATCATCCCGACGATGGCCAGATAGGCGAACAGCGCCTCACGCGTCATGATCCCAGCCTAGTGTCCGGGTGATCGGCGAGAGGCGGGAATGCCCGAGGGGGGTGGGGTGTTGAGCCGGGCATCAGTTGAAGTTTCAACGAACCGGAGGGAATCATGCCCGCCATCACCGCCGACACGCTGACGCTGCCGCGCATCGCCGTACCCGACCCGGCCGCCGTCGCACGGCGGCCCGTGCGGTCGGTGACGACCGCGCCGAGCGGGTTCGAGGGCGAGGGCTTCCCGGTTCGGCGCGCGTTCGCCGGGGTGCCGCAGTCGCTGCTGGACCCGTTCATCCACATGGACCAGATGGGCGAGGTCGAGTACGCGCCCGGCGAGCCCAAGGGCACCGCCTGGCATCCGCACCGCGGCTTCGAGACCGTCACCTACATCATGGACGGCATCTTCGAGCACCAGGACTCCAACGGCGGCGGTGGCACGATCACCGACGGCGACACCCAGTGGATGACCGCGGGGGCGGGGCTGCTGCACATCGAGAAGCCCCCGGAGCACCTGGTGGTCTCGGGCGGCCTGTTCCACGGCGTCCAGCTGTGGGTCAACCTGCCTCGCGCCCACAAGTTCCACCTGCCCCGCTACCAGGACATCCGCGGCCGGCAGGCGGCGCTGCTGGCCTCGGCCGACGGCGGCGCGCTGCTGCGGGTGATCGCCGGTGAGCTGGACGGGCACGCCGGTCCCGGCATCACGTTCACCCCGATCACGATGGTGCACGCGACCGTGAGCCCCGGCGCGCGGCTGGAGCTGCCGTGGAACCCCGGCTTCAACGCCCTCGCGTACGTGCTGGCCGGGAACGGCTTCGCCGGTGAGGAGCGCACGCCGGTGCGCAAGGGGCAACTGGCCGTCTTCGGCCCGGGCGGCGCGCTCACCGTCGCCGCCGGCCCGCCCCAGCCCCAGGCCGAGCCGAACCTGGAGGTGCTGCTGCTCGGCGGGCAGCCGATCCGCGAGCCGGTCGTGCACTACGGCCCCTTCGTGATGAACAACCGCGCCGAGATCATCCAGGCGATGGAGGACTACCAGGCGGGCCGCCTCGGCGTCGCCCCCGCCGAGCGCCTTCCGCACACCGGCGGGCCCGTCCCGGGACAGGAGTGACCATGCAGATCGAGACGACGGCCGAGGAGTACGAGCGGGCCCGCCTGTTCTTCGACTCGCAGGACTACATCGGGGCCGCGCGCATCCTGGCCCGGGTGGTCGCGGCCGCCCCGGAGAACGTGGCGGCCCGGCTGCTGCTGGCCCGCGCCTACTACCACTCCGCCCAGCTCGGCCGGGCGGAGGCCGAGCTCCGGCTGGTCCTGGAGCGCGACCCCGCCGAGGGGTACGCGTACCTGCTGCTCGGCCGTACGCTGCAACGCCGCAACAGGCCACAGGACGCCGAGCCGTACCTGCGTCTCCATGCGGCGATGACCGGCGAGTGACGCCCCCGGCCTGAGGAGCCGCCCCTCCTCAGGTCACGGGGTCACCCTCCTGAGCACCACCATGTCGCTGCGATGGTCGGCGCCGACGGGCTCCCAGGCGGCGGGCCGGATGCCCACGGCCATCAGCGCGGAGCCGTGCCACCGCGAGCCCTGGACCAGCCGGCCCGGCACCGTCTCGGCGGCGTCGCCGCCCAGCACCACCTCGTACCGGGCGTCCGGGTCGAGCCCGGCCAGCCGCAGCCACCGAGGACCCCGCTTGGCGTTGCCGGCGGGGTTGTAGACGAGCGCGACGACGTCGCCGTCCAGCACGTACTGCACGGCTGAGCGCTCCTGGCCCGGGGTGCCGGCCAGCCGGTACAACCGGCCGTGCTGGATGACGTGGCGGACGGACTTGTACTGCTCGATCAGCTCCGCCGCCTCCGACAGCTCGGCCTGCGGCCAGGCGGCCAGATCGCCGCCGACGCCCAGCACCCCGGCCATGGCCACGTGGAAGCGGTAACGCAGCGGCATGGAGCGGCCGACGGTGATGTTGGGCGAGTCGGTGACCCAGGCCGACATGGTGCACGGCGGGTAGATCTGGCTGAAACCGTGCTGGATGGTCTGCCGGTCGCGGGCGTCGGTGTTGTCGGAGGGCCAGAACTCGTCGGTGTGGCGCAGCACGCCGAGATCCACCCGGCCGCCGCCTCCGGAGCAGGACTCGATCCGCAGCCGGGGATGGGCCTGCCGCAGCCGGGCCATCACCTCGTAGACGTTGCGCGTGTAGTCGATCCAGAGCCGGTCCTGCGCCGCTCCCCGCTCGGGCCAGCCCGCCTGGGTGAACGGCCGGTTCATGTCCCACTTGAGGTAGTCCAGGTCCAGCTCGGCGACCAGGTCGCCGAGCCAGGCCAGCGCCCAGTCGCGGACGTCGTCGCGGGCGAAGTTCAGCACGAGCTGCTGGCGCTTCTCGTCGCGGCGGCGGTGCTCCATGTGCAGGACCCAGTCCGGGTGGGCGCGGTACAGCTCGCTGTCGGCGTTGACCATCTCCGGCTCGACCCACAGGCCGGCTCGCATCCCCATGCCGTGGATGCCGTCCATCAGCGCGCGAAGTCCCTGCGGGAAGCGCTTGCGGTGGGGCCACCAGTCGCCCAGCGACCGCGTGTCGTCGTCGCGCTCGCCGAACCAGCCGTCGTCCACGACGAACAGCTCGACGCCGACGGAGGCCGCCCGCCTGGCGAGCTCGAGCTGGCCGGCCTCCGTGACGTCGAAGTCGGTGGCCTCCCAGGAGTTGTAGAGCACCGGGCGGAGCTCGTCGGGGGCCGGGAGGACGTGCCGGCGGGTGTACTCGTGCCAGGAGCGGCTGGCCGCGCCGAACCCATCGCCGGTGTAGAGGCCGAGCACCGGCGGGGTGACGAGCTCCTCGCCGGGCCCCAGCGTCCAGCGCGGCCCGTCGTGGCCGAAGCCGGCCGAGACGGAGACGCCGCCCTCGGGCCGGTGCGTGGTGGTCAGGCGCCAGCTGCCGCTCCAGGCCAGGGCCACGCCCCACACCTCGCCGTGCTCCTCGACCGCCTCACCGGCGTCGATCATGATCCAGGGGTTGGCGTGGTGGCTGGTGATGCCCTGGCGGCTGGTGAAGACCAGCTCACCGACCGGAAGTGGTCCGCGCTGGAGCTGGAACTCCTCCGCCCACGCACCGAAGACGCCGCTGTAGCGGTACGCGGTGGCGTCCGGGACGAACCAGCTGCCGGAGTCGAGCCGGGTGACGCCGACGGCGACGGGCGCCCCGCCGGTCAGGTGCCGGACGGTGGTCCAGCGTTCGATCACGTCGGTGTCCTCGCGGGCGCGGACGGACAGCACCACCTCGAACGGATGGTGGGCGTCGCGCAGGACGATGTCGAGCCGTTCGGCGCCCGCCCCCTCGTCGGCCACGGCGGCCTCGACGAAGTGGAGTTCGAGCGAGCGGGCGTGGTCGAAGGAGACCTGCAGGGACGGCGATCCCCACCGCTTGCCTCCGTCGACCGGCAGCAGCTCCTCGATCTCGGCGGGTGTGGAGAAGCTGGAGATGTGGCGCCGCGCCCCCCACGGGGTGGCCGGTCCGCCGCTCGCGGTCGCCGCCTCGCGGGCCGCCTCCGGGGACAGCCGCGGCCCCCAGTACTTCTGCAGGACCGCGGCCTCGCCGGTGACCGGGTCGAGCTCCACGCCGATCAGGTACGTCGAGGAGGGCGTCATGACCGCCCACAGGTTTCCGTGCTGATCGAGGGGGGTTACGGGCATCGGGCAGTCTCCTGGCTTCTGAAACGGTCAGGCGGCTGGAGGCTAACCCCGTCTCGTGCACGGCGTCAACAAATCCGCCCCGCTATTGTGGGACTTCTCGGTCGATCTTGTGAGCGATGCCACATCTTTACTTGACGCGATGCACAAACGTGGGAACGATAAGCGCCGTGTTCTCACATGGCGGAGATCTCCCTGTGCGGCTCACCGACGCGATGCGCTCCGTGTTCGTCGAGCTGCTGGTGCACGGCCCCCTGTCCAGAGCGGAGGTGGCGCGGCGGCTGACGCTGTCGCCCTCCGCGCTGACCAAGGTCACCAAGCCCTTCCTCGAGGCCGGCTACCTGCGCGAGCAGGCCGCCGGGGAAGGGACGGCCACCGTGGGCCGGCCGTCGCAGCCGCTGGAGGTCGACGCCTCCCGCATGTCGTTCGTCGGGATCAAGCTCACCGCCGACGAGCTGTTCGCCGTACGGACCGACCTCGCCGCCACCGTCCAGGCCGAGACCTGCCGGCCGCTGGCCGACCACCGGATCGGCACCGTCCTCGGCGAGATCACCCGGGCCGTCACCGAGCTGACCAGCCCGGGGCTGCCACCGCTGTCCGGCGTCGGCATCAGCCTGGCCGGCACCGCCACCCCGAGCGACCCCGTGGTGCACACCTCGCCTTTCCTCGGCTGGAGCCAGTTACCGCTGGCCGCGCTCGTCGAGGAGGCCGTCGGCGTGCCCACCGTGCTCGACAACGACGTCCGCGCGCTGACGGCCGTGCAGCAGTGGTTCGGCGAGGGCGTCGGCCACTCCTCCTTCGCGCTGATCACCGTCGGCGCCGGCATCGGCTGCGGCCTGGTCATCGGCGACCGCCTGGTGACCGGGCAGTCCGGAGCGGCCGGGCTGGTCGGCCACCTGTCGATCGACGACCGGGGCCCCATGTGCGAGCAGGGCCACCGCGGCTGCGCCCGCGCCTACGTCAGCTCGCCCGCCGTCCGCCGCTCCGTCGCCGGCACCCTCGAACGGCCCGAGCTGACCTTCGACGACTGTCTCGCCCTGGCCCGCGACGGCGATCCCGTCGCCCGCCGCGTGCTCGGCGAAGCCGGATCCGCCCTGGGGCAGGTGGTGGCCACCGTCGCCAACATCACCGGGCCCGAGCTGGTCATCCTGTCCGGCGAGGCGGTCCACATGTACGAGCTGTGCGCGGACGCCTTCCAGGCCGCCCTCGCCCGCCACACCCACTGGACGTCCACGCCCGTCCGGGTGGTCGTCAAGCCCTTCGCCTTCAACGAATGGGCCCGGGGAGCGGCCGTCACCGCTCTCCAGCACCAACTGCTGCACGGCTGATCGGCACGGCCGGGGCCCCTGCCCGGCCGGACGACCGATCGGCAGGAGGAGGTCACATGACCAGCCAGACCATCCAGGCCCCGCCGCGCCCGCCCACGCCGGCCGCGCCCCGGGGAGCCCCTCCACCCCTCCTGCGACGCCTGGGCGACCTTCCCGCCGCGTTCCTGTTCGTCCTGCCCGCCGCCGTCGGCTTCGCCGCCTTCTACCTGTGGCCCGCGCTGCGCGGCCTGTACCTGAGCCTGACCAAGTACAACGTCCTCACCCCACCCCGCTTCATCGGCACCGAGAACTACGAGCGGATCTTCGGCGACCACCTGTTCTGGAACGCGCTCAAGGTCACCGCCGAGTACGTGCTGATCAACATCGGCACGCAGACCGTGGCCTCCCTGCTGCTGGCCGTGCTCCTGCACCGGCTCACCAGGTCCCTGATGGTGCGCGGCGTGGTGCTGCTGCCCTTCCTGGTGGCCAACGTGGTCGTCGCGCTCGTGTGGTTCTGGATGCTCGACTACCAGCTCGGCGTGGTCAACCACGCGCTCGACTGGCTGGGGCTGGACAGGGTGGCGTTCTTCGGCGACTCCGACCTCGCCATCCCGACCATCGCGCTGGTCAACACCTGGCGGCACCTCGGCTACACCGCCCTGCTCATCTACGCCGGGCTGCAGATGATCCCGCCCACCGTGTACGAGGCGGCCGCGCTCGACGGCGCCTCGGAATGGCGGATCTTCTGGCGGGTCACGCTCCCCCTGCTGCGCCCGGTGATGGCGCTCGTCCTGGTGCTGACCGTGATCGGATCGTTCCAGGTCTTCGACACCGTCGCCGTCACCACGGCGGGCGGCCCCATCAACGCCACCCGGGTCATCTCCTTCTACATCTACGACCTCGCGTTCAACCGCTTCAACTTCGGTTACGCCGCCGCGCTGTCGTCCGTGCTGTTCGTGCTGCTGGCCGGCGTCGCCTACCTGCAGCTCCGCCTCACCCGGGCGGGCGAGTCCGACCTGAAGGAGTCATGATGGCCGCCACCACCGCTCCCCTGGTCCGGCCCGCCCGGACCCGCTCGATCCGCTGGGGACGGGTCGCCGGCTGGGCCGTGCTCGTCCTGGTCATGTTCGCGACGCTTTTCCCGTTCTACTGGATGCTGCGCACGTCGTTCTCCAGCACCCGCTCCCTCGCGACCGGCGCCACGGACCTGCTGCCGGTGGACTTCACGCTCGGCGCCTACCGCCGCGTGCTGGGCCTGTCCACCACCGCGGAAGCGGTCGCCGAAGGCGGGTCGAGCGGCACCGTGAGCTTCTGGCTCTTCCTGCGCAACTCGATCATCGTGGCCACCACGCTCACCGCCGGGCAGGTCTTCTTCAGCGCGATGGCCGCCTACGCCTTCGCACGGATGCGGTGGCCCGGCCGCGACGCCGTCTTCCTGCTCTTCCTGACCGCGCTGATGGTGCCGCCGATCTTCACGACGCTGCCCAACTTCGTGCTGATCAAGGAGCTGGGGCTCCTCAACACCTACCTGGGCATCGTGCTGCCCGGCCTCCTCATGACCCCGTTCGCGGTGTTCTTCCTGCGGCAGTTCTTCCTCGGCGTCAACACCGGCCTGGAAGAGGCCGCCCGCATCGACGGAGCCGGACACGCGCGGATCTTCTTCCGCGTCATCCTGCCGGTCAGCAGAGCGCCGATCACCACACTGGCCATCCTCACGTACATCACCAGCTGGAACGACTACTTCTGGCCGCTGCTGGTCGGCAAGGACGAAAGCGTACGGGTGCTCACCGTGGCCCTGGGCATCTTCCGCTCCCAGACCCCGCAGGGCAGCCCCGACTGGGCGGGGCTCATGGCCGCGACGCTCTTCGCCGCCCTCCCGATGATCGTCCTGTTCGCCCTGCTCGGCCGCCGGATCATCGACTCGATCGGTTACACCGGCACCAAGTGACCCCCACCACCCCCCGTATCGCACTGCAAAGAAGGTTGTTGTGATGAAGAGTCACCTGCGCTCTCTCACCGTCATCGCGGCGGCGGCGCTGCTCCTGACCGCCTGCGGAGGTCAGGACACCGGCGGCCAGGGCGCCGCCGCCGGTCCCGTCACGATCGACTACTGGCTCTGGGACACCGCCCAGCAGCCGCAGTACCAGGCCTGCGCCGACGCCTTCCACAAGGCCAGCCCGCAGTACACCGTCAAGATCACCCAGTACGGCTGGGACGACTACTGGAACACCCTCACCACGGCCTTCGTCTCCGGCACCGCTCCCGACGTGTTCACCAGCCACCTGTCGCAGTACCCGCAGTTCGCCGCCCAGGGCCAGCTGCTGCCGATCACCGAGCAGGTCGCCAAGGACAAGATCGACCTGTCGGCGTACCAGGACGGCCTCGCCGATCTCTGGGTCGCCAAGGACGGCCAGAGGTACGGCCTGCCCAAGGACTTCGACACCACCGCCGTCATCTACAACACCGACAAGCTCAAGGACGCGGGCATCAAGCCGGAGGAGATGGCGAAGCTGACCTGGAACCCCCAGGACGGCGGCACGTACGAGGACGTCATCGCCCGGTTGACCGTGGACGCCAACGGCAAGCGCGGCGACGAGCCCGGCTTCGACAAGAAGCACGTCGCCACCTACGGCCTCGGGCTCGCCGGCAGCGGCGGCGGCTTCGGCCAGACCGAGTGGAGCATGTACGCCATGAGCAACGGCTGGCAGTACGGCGACCGGAACCCGTGGCCGAGCAGGTTCAACTACGCCGACCCGAAGTTCAAAGAGACGATCAAGTGGTTCACCTCGCTCATCGACAAGGGCTACATGCCGAGCATGGAGATCGCCTCCTCCGGGGTGAGCCAGATCGACGCCTACGGCGCCGGCAAGTACGCGATGACCACCGAGGGCAGCTGGAACACCAAGACGTACTGGGCGCTGAAGGGCGTGAAGTCCGCCCTCGCCCCGACCCCGATCGGGCCTGCCGGTAAGCGGGCCAGCCTGTTCAACGGCCTGGCCGACAACATCTCCGCCGGCACCGACAACCCCGAGGCCGCCTGGGCCTGGGTCAAGTTCCTGGCCTCGCCGGCCTGCCAGGAGGAGATCGTGGCCAAGGAGGCCGTCGTCCTCCCGGCGCTCAAGACCGCGACGGTCAAGGCGGAGCAGGCGTTCGCCGACACGGGGATCGACGTCAAGCCCTTCACCGTTCACGTCCAGGAGGGCACGACCCACCTGGCGCCCATCGCCGAGCACTGGGCCGACGTCACGGCGATCATGACGGAGACGATGGACTCCATCTTCTCGCGGAAGAGCGACGTCAACGCCTTGGACGAGGCCAACACCAGGGTCAACGGCCTGTTCGGCTGACGGCGGTCTCCGGACCGGCGGGCCGACCGCCGGTCCGGAGCGGACGCCTTTACAACGTAGATCAGAGAATTGGGAGCTTCTGCCGCCTTGCCAGGGCATGATCCGGAGTTTAGGTTAGGCTTACCTAAGACTTCGGAGGCAGAAGCTCCATGTCCGTGCAGTTCCCGCCCTCCGCCGCGCCGCGCTCCGCCTACCCCGCGGATGTGCTCCCCGCCCGGCTCCGCCGTCTCCTCCTCCACCTCGCCGCGACCGGCATCCCCGTCTCGGCCTACGTCTACGACGGGGAGGTGGCCGCCGAACGGGCCCGCGAGCTGCGGGCCTCCTTACCGGAGTGGGCGGCCGTCCACTACGCCGTCAAGGCCAACTCCTTCCCCGGCGTCGTCGCCGCCCTCGCCCCGCACGTGGACGGATTCGAGGTGGCGTCGCGGGCCGAGCTGGACCTCGCCCTCGGCGCGCGTCCCACGACGGGCGCGCCCGCTCCCGTCGTGGCCGCCGGACCCGCCAAGTCACCACCGTTCCTGGCCGCGCTCATCCGGGCCGAGGTCGAGGCCGTCAACGCCGAGAGCCTGCTGGAGCTGCACCGGATCAGCCGCATCGCCGTCGCCGAGGGCCTGCGCGCCCGGGTCACCCTGCGGGTGAACCCCGCGACCATCCCGGTGACCGGCTCGCTGCGGATGGGCGGCGTGGCGTCCCAGTTCGGGGTGGCCGAACCCGACGTGCCGGACGTGCTGCGCGAGGCGCTGCGGCTGCCCGGCCTGGACGTGGCCGGCTTCCACGTGCACGCCGCCTCCGGCAACCTCGACGCCGACGCCCACGCCGCGTACCTGCGCTGGTGCGTCGAGTGGAGCACGCGCACCGCCCGGGCCTGCGGCGTCGACCTGCGGCTCGTGGACGTCGGCGGCGGCATCGGCGTCGCGTTCGAGGGCGAGAAGCCGTTCGACGTGGCCCGCTTCGGCGAGCTGGCCGCCCAGGTGGAGCCGCCGTCCGGCGTGAAGGTGCTGCTGGAGCCCGGCCGCTACCTGGTCGCCGACTGCGGCTGGTACGCCGCCGAGGCGATCGACGTGAAGACCTCGTACGGGACGACGTTCGTGCTGATCCGCGGCGGCATCAACCACTTCCAGCTCCCCACGTCGTGGGACATCGTGCACAACATGGCGGTGCTGCCCGTCGAGAGCTGGCCCGAGGACTGCCCGCGTCCGGCCGCCGCCGGGACCGAGGTGACCGTCACCGGCGAGCTGTGCACCCCCGAGGACACGCTGCTGCGCGACGTGCGGGTGGACCGCGTGCGCGCCGGCGACCTCGTCGTCTTCCCGTACGCGGGCTCCTACGGCTGGGAGTTCGCCATGCACCGCTTCCTCGGCCACCCCGTCGCCGAACGCCACCTGCTCTGAACCTGCTTCGAAACCCTGCCCCCATGTCCTGTCCCCCCATGTCCTGTCCCCCCATGTCCTGGAGACCCATGACCGCGCATCCGGCCGACCTGGCCCCGGACTCCGCCCTCGACCCCTCTCCCCTCTCCGGTTCTCCCCTCTCCGGTGCGGTCCTGCGCCGGCAGCGTGACCGCGAGTCGTCCGCCCGCACCTACGCCCGGTCCTTCCCGATCGTCCCGGTACGGGCGGAGGGAATGGTGATCGAGGGCGCCGACGGCCGCCGCTACCTCGACTGCCTGTCGGGCGCGGGCACCCTCGCCCTCGGCCACAACCACCCGGTGGTCCTGGAGGCCATCCGGCGCACGCTCGACAGCGGAGCCCCGCTGCACGTCCTCGACCTGGCGACGCCGGAGAAGGACGCGTTCGTGGAGGAGCTGTTCGCCACGCTGCCCCGCGGGTTCGCCGACCGGGCGCGCATCCACTTCTGCGGGCCCGCCGGCACCGACGCCGTCGAGGCGGCCCTGAAGCTCATGCAGACCGCGACCGGCCGGCGCGGGCTGCTCGCCTTCACCGGCGGATACCACGGCATGACGCTCGGCGCGCTGGCCGCCACCGCGAACGTCGCGGTCAAGGAGCCGGTGGCGGGCATCGCGGCCGACGTGACGCGGCTGCCGTACCCGTACCCGTACCGCTGCCCGTTCGGCGTGGGCGGGCAGGCGGGCGCGGAGCTGTCGGCGGCGTACACGGAGCGGCTGCTGGACGACCCGGCGGGCGGCGTCGTGCCGCCCGCGGCGATGATCGTGGAGGCGGTGCAGGGCGAGGGCGGCGCGGTGCCGGCCCCGGACTCCTGGCTGCGCGAGATGCGCCGCGTCACCGCCGAGCGCGAGATCCCGCTGATCGTGGACGAGGTGCAGACCGGCGTCGGACGTACCGGGGCGTTCTGGGCGGTGGAGCACAGCGGGATCGTGCCGGACGCCATGGTGCTGTCCAAGGCGATCGGCGGCAGCCTGCCGCTGGCGGTGATCGTCTATCACGAGGACTACGACGGCTGGCTGCCGGGCGCGCACACCGGCACGTTCCGCGGCAACACCCTGGCCATGGCGGCCGGCACGGCGACGCTGCGGCACGTCGCCCGCGAGGGGCTCGCCGGGCGGGCCGCCGCGGTCGGCGCCCGGATGCTGGAGCGGCTCGGCGCGCTGCGGGACGAGCTGCCGGTGGTCGGCGACGTGCGGGGGCGCGGCCTGATGATCGGCGTCGAGCTGGTCGACCCGACGGGGACGCCCGACGCGTGCGGCGCCTTCCCCGCGGCGCCGCGGACGGCGGCCGCGGTCCGCGCGGCGTGCCTGGAACGCGGGATCATCGTGGAGCTCGGCGGGCGGTACGACTCCACGGTGCGGCTGCTGCCGCCGCTGGTCATCTCGGACGAGCAGGCCGAGACGGTCGTGGACCGGCTGGCCGACGCGATCGCCACGGTGACGGCTCCCCGCCTGGCCGGGCGGCCCGCATGACGGACACTCTCCGGCAGGACGGCGCCGCCACGCCCGCACGAACCGGCACCGCCACGCCCGCACAGACCGGCGCCGCCACGCCCGCACGACTGCTGTCGCGGGCGGGCGGCGGGGAGCTGGAGCGGGCGGTGCGGGTCGTGCTGGACGGACTGGCCGCCGGGACGGCGCGGCGCGGCGGGCCCGTACCCGCCGGGCCGCCGCGGGAGCTGGCCGCGCACGTCGCCGGCGCCTTCGCCGGGACGCGCGGCGAGGAGGCCCTGGGCCGCCTGACCGAGCTGCTGGCGTACGGCGGGGCCGACCCCGCCGACCCGGCCTGCGCCGCGCACCTGCACTGCCCGCCGCTGGCCGTCGCCGTGGCCGCCGACCTGGCCGTGTCCGCGCTGAACCCGTCCCTCGACTCCTGGGACCAGGCTCCCGCGGCGACCGAGCTGGAGACGCTGCTGGTGATGGAGCTGGCCGGGCTCGTCGGCTACCCGGGCACCGCCGCGGGCGTGCTGACCTCCGGCGGCACCGAGTCCAACGTCATGGGGCTGATGCTGGCCAGGGACCGGGTCCTGGGCCGCGCGACCGGCGGCCGGATCGAGCTGGCCGGGGTGCCCGGGAACGGGCCGCGCCCGAGGATCTTCGCCTCGGCCGCCGCGCACTTCTCCGTCCGGCGGGCCGCCGCGCTGCTCGGGCTCGGCGAGGACGCGGTCGTCGCCGTCCCCGTGGACCGGGCGCTGCGGATGGAACCCCAGGCGCTGGCGAGCGCCCTGCGGGACCGGGCCGGGCGCGGCGAGCTTCCGGTGGCGGTGGTGGCCACGGCCGGCACCACCGACACCGGGGCGATCGACCCGCTGCCCGAGTGCGCCGCCCTGGCCGCCGAGCACGGCGCGTGGCTGCACGTGGACGCCGCCTACGGAGGCGGGGCGCTGCTGTCGGACCGGCTCGCGCCGCTGCTGGCGGGCGTCGAGCTGGCCGACTCGGTGTCCCTGGACTGGCACAAGCTGGGCTGGCAGCCCGCCGCCGCGGGCGTCTTCCTGGTACGGCGGGAGGAGACGTACGCCTCGCTGGCCCGGCGCGCCGCCTACCTCAACCCGGCCGACGACGAGGACGCGGGCTATCCCAGCCTGCTGGGACGGTCGCTGCGCACCACGCGCCGGGCCGACGCGTTCAAGATCGCTGTGACGTTGCGGACCCTGGGGCGGGACGGCCTGGGCCGCCTGGTCGACGCCTGCCACGACCTGGCCCTGGCCGGGGCGGCGGCGGTGCGCGCCCACCCGCGCCTGGAGCTGCACGCCGAGCCGGTGCTGACTGCCTTCCTGTTCCGCTACCTGCCCGCGGACCCGGCCCGCGCGGACCAGGTCAACGCCGCCCTGCGCCGCCGGCTCCTGCGCGAGGGGCGCGCGGTGATCGGCCGCACCGAGCTGCCTGCCGATGGGCCGCCCGGCGACGGGCCGGGGCGCGTCCGGCTGAAGCTGACGCTGCTGAACCCGTACACGACGGCCACCGAGGTGGAGCGGCTGGTGCACGTGGTGGCCGCGGCCGGCGAGGCCGAGGAGGCGGTGCTGTGAGCGCCGCCGACCCGCTCGACCACCCCGACGCGTCGCGGGCCGGGGAGGCGGCCGCGACGGAGACGCTGCTGCGGGCGTACGTGCGCGACCTGGCGATCCCGGTGCCCGCCGCCGAGGAGGAGCTGATCCTGGACTTCCCGGCGACCGGGGTGCGGCTGCGCGTCCCCGTCCGGCACCGCTCCCCGACCGGCTGGCACCGCTTCGGCGAGCCGCTCCTGGCCGGCGGCACCCCCGAGACCGCGGCCATGGAAACCGCGGCACCGGGGACGGCGCCCCCGGAGACGGCGGTCCTGGAGACGGCGACCTCGGAGACTACGACCCGGGCCGGGGCGACCCAAGCCGGGGTGGCGCCGGCCGGGGTGGCGCTGGTGGCGGCCGTCGTGGTCCGGGAGACGGCCGTGCTCGCGGGGCTGCCCGCGCACCGGGTGTCCGACGCCACCGCCCGCGTGCTGGAC
>NZ_JBEXDT010000016.1:0-102917 GCF_040605905.1 Nonomuraea sp. NPDC005501
CGGGGGGCGCCGGGGGGCGGGCGGGGCGGGCGGCCCCCCCCCCCCCGGCCCAGAGCGCCACCCGGCAGGCTCCCCCGGGCGCCACCCCCGAGCCGGCGACGCCGGGCACCGGCCAGGAGCGGGGGGACGACCCGCCCGCCGCGGCGGGCGCCGACGTGCCCGCACCCGACGCGAGCATCCCCACCGACCCGGCCGAGCTGGCCGCCGCCCTGGAGAAGACCAGCACCGCCCTGTACGCCGCGATCGACCGCTGGACCCGCGCCGGCCAGGAGCGCCCGCCCCAGGACGTCGTGCTGCTCTCCCTGCACCAGCAGCGCGTCTACCGGGTGCTGGCCCGCGACGCGGCGCTGGCCCGGCGCACGGCCGAGCGGCTGCCGGCGCGGCTGGCCGCCGAGGCGCGCGACAACGCCAAGGCCGTCGGCAGCCTCCTGTCGCTGGCCCGCCCCATCAGCGCCGCCCGCCGCAAGCAGATGCGCCTGACCGAGCCGCTGCCCGCCGAGCGGCTGCGCGGCTACATGACGCGGGCCGAGAAGCGGTTCGGCGTCGAGTGGGAGGTGCTGGCGGCGGTCATGCTCGTGGAGACGAAGTTCGGCCGGGTCACCTCGTCCAGCTCGGCCGGGGCCCAGGGGCCGATGCAGTTCATGCCGGCCACGTGGGGGCAGTACGGGCTGGGCGGCGACGTGCACGACGCGCGCGACGCGGTGCTCGGCGCGGCCAACTACCTGAAGGCGTCGGGCGCTCCCGGCGACTACCGGCGCGCGCTGTTCGCCTACAACCACTCCGGCAACTACGTGGACGCGGTCCTCGCGCACGCCCGGCAGATGCGGCGCGATCCGCGCAGCTTCTACGCGTACTACAACTGGCAGGTGTTCGTGCTGTCCGCCAAGGGCGACGTCCGCCTCACCGGCCCCCGCTGAGCCGCCGTCTCCGCCTCGTCCGGAGGGTCCGGGCCGTCCGGGTCACCGCCAGCGCGGCGGCGACGCAGGCCACCGGGACGGCGGGCAGCACGTAGCGGTGGTCGAAGTCGAGCGCGGCCACCGGGGCGACCAGCAGGAACACCGCGAACGCCCAGGGCAGGACCGCCGGGCGGCGCTCCGCCTCTCCCCGACCGGCCTCTCCCCGACCGGCCTCTCCCCGACCGGCCGCACCGGGAGCGGTCCGCCTGAGGCGGCCCTCCCCCAGGCCGGCCGCCCCGAGGCCGCCCGCCAGCAGGACGACGCCGAAGACCGTGCCGTGCAGGAACCACGGATAGCGGTAGGCGGCCAGGACGGAGGCGTACGGCTCGACGGAGCTCATGCCGTGGATGTCCGTGTCGTACTCCCGGCGGACCTGGCCGACCAGCGGCTGCCGCTCCGGCAGCGGCCAGGAGCCGCGCGGGAAGGACGTCGTCGGGTTCATCCGCCGGGGATGGCGCACGGGCTCCCAGGTGAAGGCGAGCGCCGTGTCGCGGGCCACCTCCCGCAGGTAGTCGAGCGGCTGGGCGGCGATGGCGCGCAGCGCGAAGGAGCGGGCCAGGTCGTTGTGGGAGAACCGGTCGCCGGGCAGACGGTTCAGCGACGCGCCGGAGGCCCACACATACTCGGAGGCGGCGTCGGCCACGGTGCCGTTCGGGCAGAGCGCGGCTTCCTCCGGCGGCGGCTGGATCAGCGAGCAGTCGGCGAACGTCATCGTGCGGGCCCACAGCGCGACGCCGTCGGAGCCGCTGAGCGCGAACCGGCCGTGGTGCTGGGCGTACCAGCCGGCGTACGCGACCAGCGGCAGGGTCCCGGCGACGGCCGCCGCGGCGACCCGCCTCCAGCCCGCCCGCCGCAGGAGGAGGTGGAGGACGACGACGCCGAGCAGCGGGGCCGCGGCCGTGCGGGTGAGGCCGGCCAGGGCGATGAGCAGGCCGGCGAGGGCGGCGGCGCGCGTGGAGACCTCCTCGCGCCACATCACCACGAGCAGCGCCGCCACCAGCAGGAAGATCACCTGCAGGTCGGACAGGATCGCGTGCTCCAGCCGCAGGAACGACGGGTCGAACAGCACCGGGGCGGCGGCCAGGGTGGCGCCCCATCCGGGCACCGACCGGCGGCGCAGCAGCGCGTAGATCATCACGCCCACGCCGAGACCCATCGCGTGCTGCACGCCGGCGATCAGCTCCACGCTGTGGAAGGGCCGCAGCAGCCACAGGAACCACGAGTACCCGGCCGGATGGAAGGCGCCCTGCGGGCGCATGTGCACGGCCGTGTCCAGGTAGGTGAACGAGTCGTACCAGTACAGCTGCGCGGTGTCGTAGCCCAGCATGACGAGCACCCGGAGCGCGGCGGCCGGCATGAGGGCGAGGCAGAAGAGGAGATGTCCCTGGTGCCGCCCGCTGACGGGCGCTCCGGGCACGCGCGAGCGAAGGGACGCCGCGAACGCGGTCGCCATGGGTGTCCTCCCCGTGGACGGACCGGGCGGATCCGGCCATAGGGGAGGCAGTCCAGCGGGCGGGCGCTAACGTGAGGATCACCGAATTCGGTTATGCCCGCGTTACGCCCGTTGGGCGATACTTCCGGGGTTTTCGCGTCACATGGGGGCAACAGGTGCGTGTTCTGATCGCCGAGGACGAGCGGATGCTCGCCGACTCGATCGCGGAGGGGTTACGCGGGGAGGCGCTGGCGGTGGACGTCGCCTACGACGGTGACGCCGCGCTGGAGCGGCTGGGCGTGCACGACTACGACGTGCTCATCCTCGACCGGGACCTGCCGCTGGTGCACGGCGACGACGTGTGCTCGCGCGTGGTCCAGGAGGGCTGGCTGGTGCGGGTGCTCATGCTCACCGCCGCGGGCGACGTGCGCTCGCGCGTGGCCGGGCTGTCGCTGGGCGCCGACGACTACCTGACCAAGCCGTTCGCGTTCGAGGAGCTGGTGGCGCGGGTGCACGCGCTCGGCCGCCGCGCCAGGAAGGCCGACCCGCCGATGCTGGAGCGGGCCGGCGTGCGGCTGGACTGGGCGCACCGGCAGGTGTTCCGCGGGGGCCGGTACGTGCCGCTGGCGCGCAAGGAGTTCGGGGTGCTGGCCGAGCTGCTGCGCGCCGGGGGTGCCGTCGTCTCCGCCGAGGAGCTGCTGGAGAAGGTGTGGGACGAGAACATCGACCCGTTCACCAACACCGTCCGCACGACGATGATGAAGCTGCGCAAGAAGCTGGGCGAGCCCCAGGTCATCGAGACCGTGCCGGGAGCGGGGTACCGCATCCCATGAGCATGCGCCTGCGTTTCGCCCTGGCCTGCGCCGGGGTCACGGCCCTGCTGTCCGCGCTCGTGGTGACGGGCCTCTACCTGACCGTGCGGCAGAGCCTGGAGTACCGCAACGGCCTGATCACGCCCCGGTACATCAACGTGCAGGGCGGCCGGGGGTTCTACCGGTTCGACGACTACTACGAGGTGGCCCGTGACCGGGTCATGCAGGTCCGCTCCGTCTACGAGCGCGACACCCTGGCCAACGTACGCACGATCGGCGCGCTGGCCGCGCTCGCCGCCGCGGGCGCCGCGTTCGCCGGTGGCTGGCGGGCCGCCGGCTGGGTGCTGCGGCCGTTGACCGCGGTCACCGAGAACGCGCGCCGGGTCGCGCAGAACCACGACCTGACCGAGCGCATCGCGTACGAGGGCCCGCACGACGAGCTGAAGGAGCTGACCGACACCTACGACACCATGCTCGGCCGGCTGGCCCGCTCCTTCGACGGCCAGCGGCGCTTCGTCGCCAACGCCTCCCACGAGCTGCGCACCCCGCTGACCATCAACCGGACGCTGGTGGACGTGGCGGTGCGCCGCCCCGACGCCACCGACGACGTCAAGCGGCTCGGCGAGTCGCTGCTGCTCGTCAACGCCCGCCACGAGCGGCTCATCGACGGGCTGCTGGCGCTGGCCGAGGGCGAGCAGGCGGTGCTGGACCGGCGGCCGTTCGACCTGACGGACGTGGCCGAGCACGTGCTGGACCTGGCGGCCGACGAGGCGGCCGAGCGCGAGGTGACGATCCACCGGCTGCTCGACAGCGCGCCGACCACGGGTGAGGCGGTGCTGGTGGAGCGGCTGGTGCAGAATCTCGTGGAGAACGCCATCCGGCACAACCACCCCAAGGGCGAGGTGTGGGTGACGACGCGGCAGCGGGCCGAGCGGGTCGAGCTGGTGGTGGCCAACACGGGCCTGCAGGTGCCGTCGTACGAGATCGAGACGATCTTCGAGCCGTTCCGGCGGCTGCACGGCGACCGGCTGCGCTCGGACCGGGGCAGCGGCCTGGGGCTGTCGATCGTGCGGGTGATCTCGGAGGCGCACCGGGGCACGGTGGTGGCCCGGCCGCGCGACGAGGGCGGCCTGACCATCACGGTCGAGCTGCCGTCGGAGCCCTGACGGTTCCTTCCGGGGGCGGGGGCCCGGTCAGAGGGCGCCGGAGATCTCGTCCAGCGCGGCCGGGTCCTCGATCGTGGAGGGCGCGCGGTAGGGGCGCCCGGCCGCGATGTCGCGCATGGTGCCCCGCAGGATCTTGCCGGAGCGGGTCTTGGGCAGGCGGCCGACCACCACGGTCCTGCGGAAGGCGGCGACCGGGCCGATGCGCTCGCGCACCAGGGCGGCGACCTCTCGCTCGACGTCGGCCGGGTCCCGGTCGGCGCCCGCCTTGAGCACCACGAACCCGACCGGCAGCTCCCCCTTGAGGTCGTCGGCCACGCCGATCACCGCGCACTCGGCCACGTCCGGGTGGGAGGCGATGACCTCCTCCATCTGCCCGGTCGACAGGCGGTGGCCGGCGACGTTGATGACGTCGTCGATGCGCCCCATGACGAACAGGTAGCCGTCCTCGTCGACGTAGCCGCCGTCGCCGGTCAGGTAGTGGCCGGGGTAGCGGGACAGGTAGGACTCGGCGAAGCGGGCGTCGTCGTGGTAGAGGGTCGGCAGCGTGCCGGGCGGCAGCGGCAGGCGGAGGGTGACCGCGCCCTCCACGCCGGGCGGGCACTCCTCGCCGGCGGGGTCGAGGATGCGCACGTCGTAGCCGGGGACGGGCTTGGTCGGCGAGCCCGGCTTGACGGGCAGCAGGCCGAGGCCCGCGCAGTTGGCCGCGATGGGCCAGCCGGTCTCGGTCTGCCACCAGTGGTCGATGACGGGAACGCCCAGCAGGCCGGAGGCCCAGTGGTAGGTGTTCGGGTCGAGCCGCTCTCCGGCCAGGAAGAGATACCGCAGACTCGACAAATCCCATTTTTTGGCGAAATCCCCGGTGGGGTCTTCCTTCTTGATCGCCCGAATCGCGGTCGGCGCGGTGAACAGGGTCCGCACCCCGTGCGTGGCCACCACCCGCCAGAACGCGCCCGGGTCGGGCGTGCCGACCGGCTTGCCCTCGTAAAGCACGGTCGTGCAGCCCGCCAGCAGCGGCGCGTACACGATGTAGGAGTGCCCGACGACCCAGCCGACGTCGGAGGCGGCCCAGAACACCTCGCCGGGCGCGGCGCCGAACACGTTGCCCATGCTCCAGTGCAGCGCGACGGCATGGCCGCCGTTGTCGCGCACGACGCCCTTGGGGGCGCCGGTGGTGCCGGAGGTGTAGAGGACGTACAGCGGGTCGGTCGCGGCGACGCTCACGCAGCCGGCGGGCTCGGCGTCGCGCACGGTGGCGGCCCAGTCGAGGTCGCGGCCCTCGGTCAGGGTGGCGGGCTCCTGCGGACGCCGCAGGATCACGCAGTGGGCCGGCCGGTGCTCCGCCCGCTCCAGAGCGGCGTCGAGCAGCGGCTTGTACGCGACCACGCGGGACGGCTCGATGCCGCACGAGGCCGACAGCACCACGACCGGGCGGGCGTGGTCGATGCGGACGGCCAGCTCAGCGGCGGCGAACCCGCCGAACACCACGGAGTGGACGGCGCCGAGCCGCGCGCAGGCCAGCATCGCGATCACGGCCTCGGGCACCATCGGCATGTAGACGACCACGGTGTCGCCGGCGCCGACGCCGAGGTCGCGCAGCATCCCGGCGGTCCGCGCCACCTCGTCGAGCAGCTCGGCGTAGGTGTAGGCGCGCACGGCGCCGGTGACGGGGCTGTCGTGGATCAGCGCCGTGCGGTCGCCGTGGCCGGCCAGGACGTGCCGGTCCACGGCGTTGAAGCAGGTGTTGAGCCGCCCGTCGGGGAACCACCGGCCGTCGCGGAAGACGGTCGCGGGCGGCACGTCCCAGTCGACGCCCGCGGCGGCCTCCGCCCAGAAGCCCTCGGGGTCGTCGATGCTGCGCCGGTAGACGGCGTCGTAAGCGCTCACCCTTCGATCAGATCAGCGCGCGGACGCCCGGCGCAACCCCCGGCCGGGGCGCCGGCGGTCAGGAGGGGGCCGCCGGCTGCAGGTAGATCGTGGTGGCGAGCGGGACCCGGTCGCGGATGCGCCGCTCGGTGTCGGCCAGCGCCCGCGACGCCTCATTCACGCCCTGCTCGGCGGGCATGATCACGCGGGCGGCGACGAGCACGTCGTCGGGGCCGAGGTGCAGCGTCCGCAGCTCGGTGAACGACCGGATCGAGGGGTCGCTGTGCAGGACCTCCTCGATCGCGCCCAGTACCGCGGGCGAGGCGGCCTCACCGATGATCATGCTCTTGGTCTCCCGCGCCAGCGTGAACGACACGATGACCAGGAGCAGGCCGATCGCCACCGACCCCATGCCGTCGAACGCGGTGTTGCCGGTGACGAGCGACAGCGTCACGCCGGCGAGCGCGAACGCCAGCCCGGCCAGCGCGGCGGTGTCCTCCAGCAGCACCACGGGCAGCTCGGGGGCCTTGGCCTCCTTGACGAACCGGGCCCACGACCGCCCGGCGCGCACCTCGTTGGAGTGCCGTACGGCCGTGCGCAGGGACAGCCCCTCCATGACGATCGCCACCAGCAGGACGCCGATGGCCCAGGGCCAGCTCTCCAGCGGATGCGGGTTGACGATCTTCTCGTACCCCTCGTACAGGGCGAACAGACCGCCGCCGAAGAACAGCACCACGGACACCAGGAAGCCGTAGAAGTAACGAACGGCCCCGTAGCCGAACGGGTGCGCCCGGCTGGGCTTGTGCGCCGACTGCCTGCGGCCCAGCATCAGCAGCAACTGGTTGCCGGAGTCCGCGGTGGAGTGGATGCCCTCCGCCAGCATCGCCGACGAGCCCGTGAAGAAGAACGCCACGAACTTGGACACCGCTATCCCGACGTTCGCGGCCAGCGCCGCGAGTGTCGCCTCTTCTGATCCGTCCCTGCTCACGGTCGCCGCCTACCCTCCCGCGCGAGGATCTACCATGGCCCCGGTGCGAATCCGGGTCCGGCAGGTTCGATGACAGGTGCGATGACAGGGAAGGCGGCGTCATGGGTGCGGCGAGCCGGATCGAGCGGGCGAGGGAGCTCGACGAGGACGCCGTCTTCCGGGACGACGCCGGCGCCCTCGCCGAGGCGGACCGGGAGCTCGACGCGGTCGAGGCGGACCTCGCGCTGGCGCGCGGCCGGATCGCGCACGGCCGGTACCTGCGGGACCGTGAGGAGGGCCCTGAGGAGCTGCCGCTGTTCCGGCGGGCCGCCGAGCTGCGCCGCTCGCTCGGCGACGCGCGGGGCGAGGCCGAGGCGGTGTTCTGGCTCGGCACGTACCACCAGGTCGTACGGGGCGACCACGACGCGGCGGTGCCGCTGCTGGAGCGCTCGTACGAGCTGGCCGTGGCCGCCGGCGACGGGCTGACCGCGTCCTACGCGGCGCGTCACCTGGGCATCGCCGCGCATGTCGCGGGCCGCCTGGGCGTGGCGCGGGAGCGGCTGGAGGAGTCGACGCGGCTGCGCCGGGAGGCGGGGTTCCTGGCCGGCGTCGCCGCGAACCTCGTCGGCCTGGTCCATGTCGCCGTGGACGAGGGCCGGCTCGGGGACGCCGCGGCGCTGGCCGGCGAGGCGGCCGCGCTCGCCGAGGAGAGCGGCGCCCGGGCCGTGCTGCGCCAGGTGGAGGAGGCGCGTGCCCGCCTGTCCCCGTGAGGCCCTGACCGGGTCGAGGCAGCGGACGACGGTCCTCACGAGCCGGTCCTCACGAGCCGGACCTCACGAGCCGGTCCTCACGAGCCGGTCCGACATCACGACGACGCGCCGGCGTGGGCGCTCTGCCGCTTTCCGGCGGGTACGGCGTCACCCGTCCGGCGGCTCGGATGCGGGGCGGTGGCCACAGCGGGCCACGGGTCCGTCAGGATGAGTGCCGTGGCCACCAACGACGACGACACGCTGCCCCTCCAGCCGCCGGTCCGGCTGCCCTCCGAGACCGAGCTGGCCGCGGCCGTACGGACGACTCCCCTTGCGGCGGCGCTGCTGCGCGCGGCGGAGCCGGCGGACGGGACCGGTACCGGCGACGAGCCGCTTCCCGCCGGGGACCCGGAGACCGGGAAGCTGCTCGACGAGGCTGCCGGGGCCCGGGTGGCCGAGGTACTGCGGGAGGGCGACGACCGGCGGGTGCTCCAGACGTGGGCCGAGGTGTGCCGTGACGTCGTCACCCGCGAGGAGCAGGTGTTCCTGGTGCTGGTCCGCATGTTCATGCGGCGCGAGCGGCTGGCCGGCCCGCCCGGCGTCCTGGGCGCGCTGGGGCTGGTCCGGCGGCCCGGACAGGATGGGCAGCCCGCCGTGACCGGCAGGCGGGGACGCAGGGCGGAGAGCGGCCCGGCCGACGCGGAGCCGTACGTGCTGAGTCCCCTGGGGTCCTGGGCGGCGAGGGGCCTGATCAGCGAGGCGTCCGGGCAGGACATTCCCGTCATGGGAGCGTTCGCGGCGCGGGACGCCGCCGCGCTGCTGCTGGGCCTGCGCTCGTACCCGGAGCCGGAGCGGCTGGAGGAGCTCACCGGCTGGCTGGCCGGCAAGGACCGGGGTGAGGCGGCCGAGGAGGTGGGCGCCGCGCTCGCCACGGCCAGCCCGCTGAGCCGGGCCGTCGGGGTGGAGCTGCTGGCCACGGACTTCGGCGACGAGGGCAGGCGGGTGCTGGACCGGCTGATGGAGACGCCGCGGCTCGGCGCGGTGATCGCCGCGCGGCTCGGCCGCGACGAGCGTCCCTCGCCGCCGGAGGAGATCGCGTGGGCGCTGGTGGACATGGCGGCGACGCTGCTGGAGTTCGGCGGCGAGACGGACGAGGTGATCGCCTCGATCGCGATGGGGATGGACGCGGAGGAGCAGGCCGCGACCCTCGCGCTGTTCGCCCTGGGCGACCATCCGTGGACGGCCCAGGTGCTCCGGGTCTTCATCGACCACCACCCGGACGAGCGCGTCTCCGCCGCCGCCCGCAAGGCCCTCCGCCGCCTGCACGGCCTGGCCTCCGTCCGCGGCTAGGCGCCGTACGGCCCGCGGCCAGGCGCCGTACCGACCGCGGCCGGGCGCGGTACCGCCCACCGCTGGACGTCGTACGGCGGGCGCGGACCGGGGCGGGCCGCGGGTAGAGTCGGCGGCGATGACGAAGCACACGATCACTCCCCCCGCCGCCGCCATCCTGGGTGAGGCCCACGTCTGCGACTGCGGCGAGCAGCTGCCCACCCGCATGAGCGCCGAGGTGCACGCCGCCGAGACCGGGCAGTGCACCGTCTGCCTGGGGTCCGCGGAGGAGCAGGTGGCGCCGGGGTTCGCGCCGGGCCTGACGCGGGGCTGCACGTCGTGCGCCGCCACCGGCCGGCGGCGCGAGCAGGTCATCTGGCAGCTCGCCCACACCGAGGCCGAGCAGCTCATCACGATGAGCGTCGTCCGGGACGTCGTGGCGGGCTTCGACGGGCCGTTCCACCTGTCGGAGGTCGCCGACGCGGTCCGCGCCGGCCTGGGTGTCCAGGCGGGCCGCCTCCCGGTGGGGCCGAGGGTGCGCGACCTGCTGCTGGCTCTCCAGGCCGACGGTGAGATCACCATGCTGTCGGCCCCCGACGAGCTGCTGGCCGGCACCGACGTGGTCCTCTACCGCGACCCCCGGTGGCAGCGCGCCCGCACCCTCGGAATGTGACCGGGCGGCTGCGTCATGCCGTGACCTGGTCGAGAAGCTCGATGAGGTGGTGGTAGGGCTTCCCGGTGGCGCGGGTCAGACCCAGCTCACAGGTGCGGTTGACGGAGGCGTGGGCGGTGAAGTCGCCGCTCGTGACCGAGGCGGCCTCGGCCCGGGTGGCGGAGGCGGTCAGCTCCGGGTGGAGCAGGCCGCGGTCGCCGGCGAAGGCGCAGCACTGCCAGCCGTTGGGGACGACGACCTGCTCGGCGACCGCCTCGGCGACACGGCGGATGGCCCCGTCGAGGCCGAGCCGGGTCGAGGAGCAGGTGGGGTGCAGGGCGAGCGAGGCCAGGCGGCGGCCCTCGGGCAGGCCCGGCAGCACATGGTCCGCCACGAACTTCACCGCGTCGAGCACCTGGACGGCGGGCGAGGCCGTGGCGGCGAGCCGTTCGAAGCCCTCGGTGCAGGAGGCGGCGTCGCTGACGACCGGGATGCCTCCCCCGCCGGTGGCCGCCGCGAGCGAGTCGCGGACGCGGCGGGCCATCACGTCGTGGCCTCGGGTGAAGCCCTTGGACGACCACGGGGTGCCGCAGCACAGGCTCGCTATGTCCGTGGGCACGTGCAGCCGCACGCCCGCCCGCTCCGCGAGCCTGAGCAGCGCGGCCATGACGCCCGGCCCGCCGTCCGCCGGGGCGAACAGGGTGTTCAGGCAGGACGGCACGTAGACCGCGTCGGCGCCGGCGGCGGGTGCGGCCCTGCGCCGGGTTCCGCCCTTGGGCAGGTCGCGGCTCCACTGGGGGACGGCGTCGGCCCCGGCGACCGCGCGGGCGGCCCGTGCGGTGCCCTCGACGAGCCCGGCCGGCGCGGCCCCGGCCACGTCCATCGCCAGGTCGAGGGTGCGTGTCACGGCGCCCCAGTGGTCGGCGGCGGCCTTCCAGCCCGCCTGCGCGGCGCGGCCGTGCCGCTCGCCGCGCAGCCGCTTGGTGAGGTCTCCGGTGTTGATGAGGACGGGGCAGGCCGTGGCGCACATGCCGTCCACGGCACAGGTGTCGACGGCGTCGTAGCCGTACTCCTCCTCCAGCTCCCGCGCGAGGGCGTGGTCCCCGCGGGCGTGGGCGGCGGCGAGCTCGCGGCGCAGCACGATGCGCTGGCGCGGGGTGGTGGTGAGGTCGCGGCTGGGGCAGACGGGCTCGCAGTAGCCGCACTCGACACACCGGTCGACCTCGGGCTCGACGGTGACGACGGTCTTGAGGTCGCGCAGGTGGGCCCGTGGGTCGTCGGTGAGGACGACGCCGGGGTTGAGCGTGCCGCCGGGGTCGCAGAGCCGTTTGACCTCGCGCATCACGTCGTACAGCTCGTCGCCGTACTGGCGGCGGACGAACGGCGCCATGACGCGGCCGGTGCCGTGCTCGGCCTTGAGCGTGCCGCCGCGGTCGAGGACGGCGGCGACCATGTCCTCGGTGAAGTCGGCGTAGCGCTCCAGGTCCGCGCCGAAGCGCTCGTTGAGCATGAAGTGCAGGTTGCCGTCCTTGGCGTGGCCGAAGATGACGCTGCGCTCGTAGTGGTGCTTGGCGAACAGCTCGGTCAGGTCGTCGCAGAGGTCGGCCAGGGCCGGCACGGGGACGGCGACGTCCTCCAGCAGGGCGGTCGTGCCGCTGGGGCGGGCCCCGGCGACGGAGGCGTACAGCCCCTTGCGGATGTGCCACAGCGCGGCGCGGCCGCCGGTGTCCCTGCTCAGCCGTGCCGGGGCGGCGAGCTCCAGCTCGGCGAACGCCTGCCCGGCCGCGCGCTCGTGCTCGGCCAGCAGGTCGGCGTCCGGCTCCTGCCACTCCACGAGCAGCGCCGCGTGCCGGTCCACGGTCAGCGCGCGCAGGACGTCGTCGGCCCGCGGGTCGGTCTGCGCCACCCGCAGGGACTCGGCGTCCAGCAGCTCGACGGCGGCGGGGCCGGCGGCGACGAGCCGCGGCAGCGCCGCCGTCGCGGCGCGCAGCGTGGGCAGGATGAGCAGGCCGGTGGCGGCCTGGCGGTGCGCCGGGACGGTGCGCAGGACCGCTTCGGCGACGAAGGCGAGCGTGCCCTCGCTGCCGATGACCAGGTGGGCGAGGATCTGCGCGGGCGAGGTGTGGTCGAGGAAGCTGTTGAGCCCGTACCCCATGGTGTTCTTCAACGAGAACTGCCCGGTGATGCGGCGCACCGAGCCGGCGTCGCCGCGGACGCGGTCGCGCAGCCGTTCCAGGCCCTCGGCCAGCTCGGGTTCGAGGGCCCGCAGCCGGGCGTCGGCGTCGGGGGCGGCGGTGTCGACGACGGTGCCGCTGGGCAGCACCAGCACCATCGACTCCAGGGTCTGGTACGTGTTGGCGTGCGTGCCGCAGGTCATGCCGCTGGAGTTGTTGGCGACGACGCCGCCGATCGTGCACGCCGACTCGCTGGCCGGGTCGGGGCCCAGCTTGCGGCCGTACGGGGCGAGCCGGGCGTTGACCTGGCGCAGCACGGCGCCCGGCTGCACCCGCACGCGGGCGCCGCCGTCGAGCACCTCGATGTCGCGGAAGTGCCGCCGGGTGTCGACCAGCAGGTGCTCGCTGACCCCCTGCCCGCTGAGGCTGGTGCCGCCGGAGCGGAACGTCAGGGGCAGGCCCGTGCGCATCAGCGCGGCCACCTGCCCCGCGTTCTCGGGCACCAGGACGGCCTGCGGGGTGAGCAGGTAGTGGGAGGCGTCGTGGGCCATGCCCAGCCGGTCGCTCGCGCGTGACCGGGTGATCGCCGGCACGGCGTTCTCCACGGCCGCCAGGACGGCGGGGTCGGGGGCGCGCAGCCGCCGCGGTTCGGGGTCGGTCACAGTCGTGCTCATTTCCAGGGGTGGTTCTCGTCGCCGTGTCGACCGGGGTCCTATCTCGGGCCCACGACGTTCTGGCGCTGGCTGCCGAGCCCGTCGACGCCCAGCTCCATCACGTCGCCCGGCCGCAGCCAGACCTGCGGCCTGAAGCCCATGCCGACGCCCGGCGGGGTGCCGGTGTTGATGAGGTCGCCGGGCTCCAGCACCATGAACTGGCTCAGGTGATGGACGATGACGTACGGATCGAAGATCATCGTCTTGGTGGTGCCGGTCTGCCGCCGGACCCCGTTGACGTCCAGCCACATGCCGAGGTTCCTGACGTCGGCGATCTCGTCCGGGGTGACGAGCCAGGGGCCGGCCGGGTTGAAGGTCTCGGCGGACTTGCCCTTGGACCACTGGCCGCCGCGCTCCATCTGGAAGGCCCGCTCGCTGACGTCGTTGACGACGCAGTACCCGGCGATGGCGGCCGCGGCCTCCTCCACCGAGTCCAGGTACGAGGTGCGCCTGCCGATCACGATGCCCAGCTCGACCTCCCAGTCGGGCTTGGTGGACCCGCGCGGGATGCGCACGTCGTCGTACGGGCCGACGAGCGTGTTGGGCGACTTGGTGAACAGGATCGGCTCGTCCGGCACGGCCTGGCCGGTCTCGGCGGCGTGGTCGCTGTAGTTGAGGCCGATGCAGAGGATCTGGTGCGGGCGGGCGATGGGCGGGCCCACCCGCTCGCCGGCGAACTCACGGGTGTGACCCGCGGCGATCCGCTCGGCCACCGGCCCGGCCAGCAGGGCGGTGCCGCCCGCGCCGAAGAACTTCTCGTCGAAGTCGGGCGTGAGGTCGGAGACGTCGACGTAGCGGGCGTCGTCCACGCGGACGACGGGCTTCTCGGCGCCGGGCGCGCCGATGCGCATGAGGTACAAGGTGATCTCTCCGTGGGTTCAGGATCGGGACGACGGCGTCACGCGGCGCGCCTGGCCGGGCGCCGCGCGGTGGACCGGGACGGGCGCCGGAGTGGGCGCCGGGGTGGGCGTCGTGCGGTGCGCCGGGATGGGCGTCATGTGGTCCGCCGGCCGGTGACGATGGCCTGGATGGCGGGCAGGTCGTCGACGAGCCGCCGCAGCGGCGTGCGGTAGGCCAGGCCGCTGACGCTGACGGCGCCGCTGGGCACCGTGGGCGAGGTCAGGTAGGCCGGGACAGCGACGCAGTTGACGCCGGGCTCGTTCTCCTGGTCGTCCACGGCGTAGCCCCGCTCGCGGATGCGGACCAGCTCGGCGTGCAGCTCTCCGACCGTGCCGATCGAGCGCTCGGTGGGCCGTTTCAGCCGCCGGCCGGCGACCCAGCCGCGTACCGCGTCCTCGTCGCGCAGGGCGTCGGCGAGCAGCATCTTGCCGACGGCGGTGCAGTGCGCCGGGTTGCGGCCCCCCACGACCGAGGTCAGCCGCACCGCGCCGGCGGGCGGGTCGAGCTTGGAACGGTAGACGACCGAGGCGCCGTCCAGCACGGCGTAGTGCGCCGTCTCGCCGTAGCGCTCGCACAGCGCCTGGAGGACCGGGATGATCCGGACGTGGTCCGGCCGGGCCTCGTGGTGCTCGAAGGCCATCCGCAGGAACTCGTCGCCGAGCACGTAGCGGCCGTGGCTGTTCCTGGACGCGAACCCGGCGCGGCGCAGCGAGGCCAGGGCACGGTGGACGGTCGGCTTGGGGCTGGCCACGGCGCGCGCCATCTCCTCCAGGGCGATCCCGTCGGGATGCCGGGCCAGCTCGGCCAGCACCGCCAGCACGCGATCGGCTCCGACGAGCCGGGGCTCGGCGTCGCTCGCCGCGGCGACGAGGCCGGTCACCACGTCGGACATATTCCGGATGTTAGACCATCGTTCCGAAATCTGGAAGCTCACCCCCGAACCGCCGCCCCCGCCCGGCGCTCGAATCGGGTGGGGCTGCGGCAAGTAGGGGGTGGCCCTGGGTCAGGCGCGGCAGAGGATCTCGCCGTGCAGGACGGACAGCCAGCCGTCCTCGGCCGCTGCCCACTCACGCCACCCGTCGGACATGCGATGCAGGTCGTCGCGGGTGGCGGCGCCGGTGGCCAGGGCCTGGTCGGCCAAGGCGGAGCTGAGGATGCGCTCCGCCCACATGCCGCCCCACCACGCGCGGTCCTCCGGCGTGGCGAAGCACCAGGTGGACGAGGTGGCCGTCACGTCCTCGAACCCGGCCGCCCGCGCCCACGACAGCAGCCGCCGCCCGGCGTCCGGCTCGCCGCCGTTGCCCCGCGCGACCCGCTGGTAGAGGGCCATCCAGTCGTCGAGCGCCGGCACCCGGGGGTACCAGGTGAAGGCCGCGTAGTCACTGTCGCGCGCCGCCACGAACCCGGTGGGCTTGGCCACGCGCCGCATCTCGCGCAGCGCCCGCACCGGGTCGCCCACGTGCTGGAGCACCTGGTGGGCGTGGACGACGCAGAACGTGTCGTCCGGGAAGTCCAGCGCGTGCACGTCGGTCACGGCGAAGCCGGCGTTGACGACGCCGCGGGCGGCCAGCTCCGCCTTGGTGATCTCCAGCGCCTCGGGGGTCACCTCGGACGCGGTCACGTGCGCCACCCTGGACGCCAGGTCGGCGGTGATGGTTCCCGGCCCGCTGCCCACGTCGAGCACCGTCATGTGCGGCTTCAGCCACGGCAGCAGGTACGCCGCCGAGTTCTCGGCGGTGCGCCACCGGTGCGAGCGCAGCACGGACTCGTGGTGGCCGTGCGTGTATACGGCGTCCATCAGAACTCCTTCGTCCCCGTCCGGCCCCATGACCGGCCCGACGCGACAACCGTAGCTGCTGTCTCATGATGAGAGAAGATTCGTCTCGCAAAGCGAGATCACTGGAACAGGCGACGCCCCGCCCCTCCGGTCCTGTCCGGCCGTCGCGGCGGTCCGCCGGCGTCGGGGCGGGTGGATCGACGGCTGGATCGACGGGTGGATCGTCGGTGGGGGTCGCTAGGGTGGGCGGCATGGTGACGGTCGAGGACGTACGGCGGCTCGCGTCCACCCTGCCCCGGTCGTCGGAGCACCTCATCAGGGATCGGGTGAAGTTCCGGGTGGGGTCGATCGTCTACGTCGCGTTCTCGCGTGACGAGACCGTGATGGGCTTCGCGTTCCCCAAGGAGGAGCGAGAGGCGCTGGTGGCCGCCGAGCCGGACACGTTCATGATGCCGGACGAGCGCGACCTGCGGTATCACTGGGTGCTCGTCCGGATGGCGGCCATCGACCTCGACGAGATGCGGGAGCTGGTCGTCGAGGCGTGGCGGATGGTCGTGCCGAAGAAGGTCTACGCCGCGTACACAGCCGGCGTCCGCTGACCCCGCGCGCTCCCCGCGACGGCCGCCCGCGGGGAGGGCTTCAGCGCAGGCCGCGGTACAGGTCCGCGGTCAGGCGCGTGACGCGGCGCACCGAGGAGATCCACGTGCCGCCCGCCGGGTGCGCCGTCAGGACGGCCAGCACGTACCTGTCGTCCTTGCCCGCCAGGCCGGTCGTGTGCAGGACCGGCCGTCCCAGGTCCGGCACCCCGGAGCCGCGGGCGCGCAGCGGCCCGGCTGAGGTCGAAGCGTCCCGCGCCACGGCCGAGGCCCCCTGCGCCGCGGCCGGGTCCGGCCCGCCCAGGGTCACGGCCGAGGCCGACGGGGCGTGGGTCGTCGGGGAGGCCGGCGAGGCGGCGCAGCGTACGGGCGGCACCGACCCGAAGCCCGACCAGCCCTGCTTGACCGCCCACGGCCGGGGCACGGCACGCGGGATGCCGAAGTACTGGTCGAAGCCGTCGCTGCCGCACGGCGTTGCGGCCCGCAGGTGGCCGAGGATCGTGTCGCGGACCCGCGGCGCGGCCCGGTCGAGCAGGTAACGGTAGACGCGGACCACGTCGTACGCGCTGAGCGAGGTGTACCCCCAGAAACCGGGCTTGGAGGCGGGCGGCGGAGCCGTGTCGGACAGCCCGAGCCGGCGCGCCTGCCGCGTGATGACGGCGCCCTTGCCGGCCCGGTCCCACAGCGTCGAGGCGGCGTCGTCGTCGCTGGAGCGCAGCATGATCTTCAGCAGGCGGGCGTCGGCCGGCGCAACGCTCCTGCGGGACTCCAGGTAGTCGATGGCGAGCAGGATCTTCACCACCGAGGCCGAGCGGAACGCCCGGTGGGCGTTCCTGGTGGCCACGATCCGCCCCGTGCCACCGGCCCTCCGGTCGAACACCACCCAGGCGGCGGTGGTCCCGGCCGGCACCACGGGCGGCACCACCGACGCACGGGAGACCGCCGGAGCGGCGGACGCGGAGGGGAGGGCGGAGGCGGCGGCGGGCGGGGCCGACACGCAGCCCGCGGCGAGGGGGACGGCCGCCGCCACGGCGGCCCACGGCTTGATGCGCATCCGCCATACCTACCAGAACAGCCGCAACCACCGAAGATCGCGGCCCACGAGCTGCGGTGATATCAGGTTCCGTATGACGCGGCCGGTGGCGCAGTCTTGGACAGGCGGAGCCGGTTGTGGTCGGATGACCGCCATGCCCCAAGAGAACACCACGCGGAGCCATGCCCGGCTGACAGGCCTCGTCCGCCTGACCGGTGCGGCGGTGGCCGCAGGCGTCCTGGTCGCGGCCATCGCGCTGCCCGCCGTGGGCGGCTCCGGCGCGGTGGTGGTCTCGGCGGCCGAGGAGCTCGGCCTGCGGCCGATGGAGCTGGAGGAGCCGCCGCTGCCGCAGGCGTCCACGGTGTACGACGCCAAGGGCGGCCGGATCGCCCAGTTCTTCGCCCAGGACCGCAAGGTGGTGCGGCTGGACCAGATCTCCGAGATCATGCGCAAGGCGATCGTCGCCATCGAGGACGACCGCTTCTACCAGCACGGCGCGATCGACATCGAGGGCACCGTGCGTGCCCTGGCCAAGAACCTCAGCTCCGGCGGCGTGAGCCAGGGCGGCTCCAGCATCACCCAGCAGTACGTCAAGCAGGTGCTGCTCAACTCGGCCGACACCGAGGAGGGCAAGGAGAAGGCGCTGGAGGCCAGCTACGCCCGCAAGCTCAACGAGCTGCGCTACGCCATGGGCGTGGAGGAGAAGTACACCAAGGACGAGATCCTGGCCAAGTACCTCAACATCGCCTACTTCGGGGCGGGCGCGAACGGCGTGGAGGCGGCGGCCCGGCGCTTCTTCGGCGTGTCCGCGGCCCGGCTGAACCTGTCGCAGGCGGCGACCCTGGCCGGCGCCGTCCAGAACCCGAACCTCACCGACCCGGCCACCGGTGCGAAGGCGCGCAAGCTGCTGCTGGAGCGGCGCAACACGGTGCTCGGCCGGATGGCTGAGCTCGGCGTGATCACGCCCGCGCAGGCGGCCGAGGCCAAGACGGCCAAGCTCGGCTACAAGGGCGTCCGCCAGCCCAACGGCTGCCAGGCCAGCTCGTATCCGTACTTCTGCGAGTACGTCCGGTACGAGCTGCTGACGAACAAGGCGTTCGGCAAGACGCAGCGCGCCCGCGAGGAGGCGTTCCGCCGGGGCGGCCTGCGGATCACCACGAGCCTCGACCCCAAGGCGCAGGCCGCCGCGGACAAGGCCGTCAAGAAGTACGTGCACGCCTCCGACCGGGCGCTGGCCTCGGAGGCGCTGGTCCAGCCCGGCACCGGCATGATCAGGGCCATGGCGGCCAGCAGGCCGTTCGGCAGCGACACCAAAAAGAACCAGATCTCGTACAACCCGGTGGCCGACGTGCGGCACGGCGGGCTGATCGGGTTCCAGGCGGGCTCGACGTTCAAGACGTTCACGCTCCTCACGGCGCTCAAGCAGGGCATGAAGATCGGCGACGGCATCAGCGTCGGCGGGTCCTACTCCGCACCCTCCGCGTCCTCCTTCAAGGACTGCAAGGGCAACTCCATGGGCATCCCGTCGTGGCCGGTCACCAACGACGAGGGCACGGGCGGGTTCAAGACGCTGGCCACCGGCACGTGGGGGTCCGTCAACACGTTCTTCGTGGCGCTGGAGCAGCGGGTCGGCCTGTGCGAGACCGTGCAGACGGCCAAGTCGCTGGGCATCCGGCGGGCCGACGGCAAGAACCTGCACGAGGTCGAGACGTTCACGCTCGGCATCAACGAGATGGACCCGGTGACGGTGGCGTCCGCCTACGCGGGCATCGCCGCCCGGGGCAAGTACTGCGCGCCGCTGGCCATCACCAAGGTCACCGACGTCGCCACCGGCCGGTCCACCTCGTACGCGCCGCAGTGCCGGCAGGCGCTGGACGCGGGCGTGGCCGACGCGGCGGCGAACGTGCTGTCCGGCGTGTTCACCCAGGGCACGATGCGCGGCGTCGGCGGCATCGGCCGGCCCGCGGCCGGCAAGACGGGCACCACCGACGGGTACGCCAGCGCGTGGTTCGCCGGGTTCACGCCGGACCTCGCGGGCGCGGTGAGCATCGGCGACCCGCGCGGCTCGCAGCGGTACAAGCTGACCGGGATCACCATCGGCGGCCGGTACTTCGGCTCGATCCAGGGCGCCTCCGTGCCCGGCCCGATCTGGAAGGACACCATGATGGCGGCCCTGAAGGGGACACCGGCGACGCCGTTCACGCCGGTGGACACGGCCCGCTTCGGCGGCTGCGGCTCCTCCTGCGCGCCGGTCCGCGAGCAGGCCCCGGACGACGACCAGGAGCCCGCGGACGACGACGGTGTCATCGACGACACCCAGATCGCGGACCTCCCCGGGGGCGGCACGACCGGGCCCGGCAGCGAGGGCGAGATCGGCACCGACGGCGAGACCGGCACCGGGCCCGAGCCCGGGGTGGTGCTCAGCCCCGACCCCCGGGGGTAGGTTGCCAGGGAGCCGCCTCTGACCGAAGGAGCCTGATGCCCATCTCGACGGCGTACGTCCCCACCGACCGCCCGGAGCGCTACATCAAGCAGCTCGTCTCCCACCTCGGGCGCAAGGCCACCACGACCCTGTCCACCGACGGCCGGGCGACCATCGCCCTCTCGCACGGGGAGTGCGTGCTGGCGCCGGCCGGGGGCGCCCTGGAGATGATCGCGACCGCGGCGGACGCGGAGGCGCTGGCCGGGGTCCAGGACGTCGTCACGCGGCACCTGCTGCGCTTCGCCACGCAGGAGGAGCTGCGCACCGAGTGGACGGAGCCGGTCGCGGGCGACGAGCTGGAGATCCTCTCCCCCGTCGCCGGCGACTACCTGCTCACGCACTGCACCCAGCCGGACGAGCTGCTCCGGGAGCTGGTGGCGCGGACCCGCGAGGCCACCGGCGGCGCCGCCGGCATGCAGATCTCGCATGACGAGGGCGCGTTCCTGTCCCTGCTCGTCCGCATGACGGGGGCCCGGCGGGCGATCGAGGTCGGGGTGTTCACCGGCTACTCCTCCCTCTGCGTCGCCCGCGCCCTGCCCGAGGACGGCCACCTGCTCGCCTGCGACGTGAGCGAGGAGTGGACGTCCATCGCCCGCGAGTACTGGGAGCGCGCGGGCGTGGCGGACCGCGTCGAGCTGCGGATCGGGCCGGCGCTCGACACGCTGCGCGCGCTGCCCGCCGAGCCGGTCTACGACTTCGCGTTCATCGACGCCGACAAGCCGAGCTACCCGGCCTACTACGAGGAGATCGTCTCCCGGCTGCGCCCGGGCGGGCTGATCGTGCTCGACAACGTCTTCCAGGGCGGGCGCGTGTTCGACCCGGCGTTCCAGGAGGCCCACCAGGTGGCGATCCGGCAGGTGAACGAGCTGATCGCCCAGGACGAGCGGGTGGAGTCGGTGATGCTGCCGGTGCGCGACGGCGTCACGCTGGCCCGCAGGCGCTGACCACCCGCTCCACCCGCTCCACCCGCTCCACCCGGGAGGGCGCGGTCAGGCGCCGACCGGCTCCGGGTTGTGGGCGCGCAGGGACAGCCGGTCGTTCTCCACGTCCACCATCACCCGGCCGCCCTCGGCGACCTCGCCCGTCAGCAGCATCGCCGACAGCCGGTTGTCCAGCTCGCGCTGGATGGTGCGGCGCAGCGGCCGGGCGCCGAACTCGGGCTGGTGGCCGCGCTCGGCCAGCCAGTCCACGGCCGCCGTGGAGACCTGGAGGTCGATGTCCTGGCCGCGCAGCCGCTGCCGGGTGCGCTCCAGCAGCAGCTCGACGATCTGCCGGAGCTCCTCGCGGTCCAGCCGCTTGAAGATGATCGTCTCGTCGATGCGGTTGAGCAGCTCGGGCCGCATGGAGTGCCGCAGCAGGTCCATGAGGCGCTCCTCCAGGGCGGAGCCGTTCAGGGCGGGGTCGTCGCCCGAGTCGAGGATGAGCTGGGCGCCGATGTTGCTGGTCATGATGACGATCGTGTTGGTGAAGTCGACGGTGCGGCCCTGCCCGTCGGTCAGGCGGCCGTCGTCGAGCATCTGCAGCAGGATGTTGGTCACGTCGGGGTGGGCCTTCTCGATCTCGTCGAGCAGGAGCACCCCGTGCGGGCGGCGGCGGACGGCCTCGGTGAGCTGCCCGGCCTCCTCGTAGCCGACGTAGCCGGGAGGGGCGCCGACGAGCCGGGAGACCGTGTGACGCTCCTGGTACTCGCTCATGTCCAGCCGGACCATGTGATCCTCGCCGCCGAACAGGGCCGCCGCCAGCGCGCGGGCCAGCTCGGTCTTGCCGACGCCGGTCGGCCCGAGGAACAGGAAGCTGCCGATCGGGCGGTGCGGGTCGGACAGCCCGGCGCGGGAGCGGCGGACCGCCTCGGCGATCGCGACGACCGCCTCGTCCTGGCCGACGACCCGCAGGTGCAGGTGCTCCTCCAGCCGCATCAGCCGTTCGCGCTCCTGCTCGGTGAGCTGGCGCACCGGGATTCCGGTCCGGCGGGAGACGATCTCGGCGACGTCCTCGGCCATGACCTGCGGCGCCTCGTCGCGTACCTGCCGGGCGCGCTCCAGCTCGGGGCGCAGCTTGCCCATCTCCGACGACAGCTCCTTGGCCCGGTCGAAGTCCTCGGCGGCCACGGCCTGGTCCTTGTCGCGGCGCAGCGCGTCGAGGCGCTCCTCCAGGTCCCGCACGTCGGTGCCGGGAGTACGGGCGCGCAGCCGGACCCGGGCGGCGGCCTGGTCCATGAGGTCGATGGCCTTGTCCGGCAGGAACCGGTCGGGGATGTACCGGTCGGACAGGATGGCGGCGGCATGCAGCGCCTCGTCGGTGATGCGTGCCTGGTGGTGGGCCTCGTAGGCGTCGCGCAGGCCGCGCAGGATCTCGATCGTCTCCTCGACGGTCGGCTCGGGGACGAGGATCGGCTGGAAGCGGCGTTCGAGGGCGGCGTCCTTCTCGACGTTCTTGCGGTACTCGTCGATCGTGGTGGCGGCGATGACGTGCAGCTCGCCGCGCGCGAGGGCGGGCTTGAGGATGTTGGCGGCGTCCATGCCGCCCTCGGCCGAGCCGGCGCCGACGAGCGTGTGCATCTCGTCGATGAACACGATCGTCCGGTCGGCCTGGGCGCGCACCTCGTCCACGACCTTCTTGACGCGCTCCTCGAACTCGCCCCGGTACTTCGTCCCGGCCACCATGCCGGTCAGGTCGAGCGCGACGACGCGGCGGTCCTTCAGCGGGTCGGGAACGTCGCCGTTCACGATGCGCTGCGCGATGCCCTCGACGATGGCGGTCTTGCCGACGCCGGGCTCGCCGATGAGCGCCGGGTTGTTCTTGGTACGGCGCGACAGCACCTCCAGGGCCTGCTCGATCTCGTCCTCGCGGCCGACGACCGGGTCGATGCGGCCTTGGCGGGCCTCCTCGGTCAGGTCCCTGCCGAACTGGTCGAGCGACGGCGTGTCGCTCGCGGGGGCCCGGTCGGGCCGGCGTGGCTCGTCGCCGTACGCCATGGCGCGCTGGAGCTCCTGGACGGAGACGCCCTCTTCCTGGAGCAGCCGGGCGGCGCTGGAGCCGGGGTTGGCGGCGAGGGCGAGCAGGAGGTGCTCGGGGCCGATGTAGGAGGAGGCGAGGGCGCGGGCGATGCGCTGGGCGTCGAGGAGGGTGCGCTTGAGGCCCGGTGACAGCGTCGCGGGCGGCTCGCCGGCGGGCTCGCCGGGCGTGGCGGCGGCCTCGGCGCGTTCGCGCAGCCGCTCCACGTTGACGCCGGCCGCCTGGAGCAGGGCGCTGGTCCGGTCGGCCCGGGTCAGGGCGTCGAGCAGGTCGAGCACGCCGAGGTCCTCGGCGCCGCGCCGCCCGGCGGTCTCCATGGCGTCGGCGAGGACCTGCCGGGCCGGTTCACTGAGCAGCCTGCCGATGTCGACGCGCTGCACACTGGGCCGGGCGGGGGGCCACGCGTCGCCGAACATCCGTCCGGTGAGCTCCTCGAACCGCTTGAACGGGTCTCCCCCAAAGAGCGACATATCCGACATTACGGGTCCCTTCTCGCGCACTGAGGGAACCCTTAACCGGGGACGCCGCAAGCCAAAGCCAACCCCGCGCCGCCGAACGGCAAAACCCTGACGGCCCCGGACCCGCGGCTCGGCGCGGGAAGCGGCTCAGCGCACCGAGGCGATCGCCTCCGGGATCGGCGTGTCGCCGGAGACCAGCTCCAGGACCCGGCCGATCGCGGCCCGCTCGCGCAGCAGCTCGGCGAGCACGGCGGCCACGTCGTCGCGGGGCACCGTGCCGCGCGGCACCTCCGGCGCGAGCCGTACCCGGCCCGTGCCCGGCTCGTCGGTGAGCCCGCCCGGCCGGACGATCGTCCAGTCGAGCCCGCGGCGGCGCAGGTCCTCCTCGGCCGCGGTCTTGGCCGTGATGTACGCCGTCCAGACCTCGTCGCTTCCCGGCGCGGGCGGCCTGCCCGCGCCCATCGAGGAGACCTGCAGGAACCGGCGCACCCCCGCCCGCTCCGCCGCGTCGGCGAGCAGCACGGACGCGGCCCGGTCGACGGTGTCCTTGCGGGCCACGCCGCTGCCCGGCCCGGCCCCGGCGGCGAAGACCGCCGCGTCGGCGCCGTCGAGGATCGCCGCCAGCTCCTCGACTCCGGCGCTCTCCAGGTCGCAGAGCACGGCCCGGGCCCCGGTGGCCTCGACATCGGCCACGTGCGCGGGGTTGCGCACCAGGCCGGTGGCGGCGCTCCCGAGCAGCCGCTCGAGCCGGAGCGCGATCTTCCCGTGACCGCCCGCGATGATGATCCTCATCCGCTCATGGTGTCATGGAAGCATGAGTGACTTCCCGCAGGCCCCCACCCCGGCGTTCCTGTTCGACCTCGACGGCACCCTGATCGACAGCGTGTACCAGCACGTGATCGCCTGGCGGCAGGCGCTGTCCGGGATGGGCATCGACCTGTCGGTGTGGCGGATCCACCGGCGCATCGGGATGAGCGGCGGGCTGTTCGTCAGCGCGCTGCTGCGGGAGACGGGGCTGAAGCTCAGCCAGGAGCAGATCGACGAGCTGCAGAACACCCACGCCGACGCCTACACCGAGCAGCTCCGCTCCGTCCGCCCGCTGCCCGGCGCCGCCGAGCTGCTGGCGGAGCTGTCCTCGCGCGGCGTGCCGTGGGCGATCGCCACCAGCGGCTACGCCCGTACGGCGCGGTCGGCGCTCGGCATGCTGGGCCTGCCGGAGGACACGCCGATGGTCACCCGCGACCTGGTGCGCCGCGCCAAGCCGGACCCTGACCTGTTCCTGGCCGGTGCGGCGCTGCTCGACGTCGATCCGGCGCATGCGATGGTGGTGGGAGACAGCGTCTGGGACCTGCTCGCCGCCCGAAGGGCGGGCGCGCTCGGGATCGGGCTCCTGTCCGGCGGGTACGGCAGGGACGAGCTTGAGCGCACAGGAGCCTTCCGGGTGTACGCCGATCCGGCGGACATGCTGGACAGGCTGGACGAGCTCGGCGTGCGCGGCACCGACTGAGCGGGTGCGGCCCGGAGCGATCGGCGTGGCGGGGAATATCCGGTCGAACTGACGAGGCTTGACCGTGCGTATCCCCGATAGAGGAGCTGAAATGGACTTGGCAGACATCGGCGTCACCGGTCTGGCGACCATGGGACGCAACCTGGCCCGCAACCTGGCCAGGCACGGCTACGCGGTGGCCGTGCACAACCGTTCCACCAGCCGCACGCAGCAACTGGTCAAGGAGTTCGGCGGCGAGGGCACGTTCGTCCCCGCCGAGGAGCTCTCCGGCTTCGTGGCCTCCCTGAAGCGGCCCCGGCGGGCGATCATCATGGTGAAGGCCGGTGCGGGGACCGACGCGGTGATCGACCAGCTCGCGGAGCTGATGGAGCCCGGCGACATGATCGTCGACGGCGGCAACGCGCACTTCGCCGACACCCGGCGGCGCGAGGCCGCGCTGCGTGAGAAGGGCATCCACTTCGTCGGCACCGGCATCTCCGGCGGCGAGGAGGGCGCGCTCAACGGGCCGAGCATCATGCCGGGCGGCTCCACGGAGTCGTGGGAGGCGCTCGGGCCGATCCTGCAGGACATCTCGGCCAAGGTCGACGGCGTGCCGTGCGCGGTGCACGTGGGCCCCGACGGCGCCGGGCACTTCGTCAAGATGGTGCACAACGGCATCGAGTACTCCGACATGCAGCTCATCGCCGAGTCGTACGACCTGCTGCGGCAGGCGCTCGGCGCGACCCCGGCCGAGCTGGCCGAGGTGTTCCGTGAGTGGAACCGGGGCGAGCTGGACTCGTACCTCATCGAGATCACCGCCGAGGTGCTGGAGCAGGTCGACGCCGCCACCGGCAAGCCGTTCGTGGACGTGGTGGTCGACCAGGCCGAACAGAAGGGCACGGGCCGCTGGACCGTGCAGAGCGCCCTCGACCTGGGCGTGCCGGTCACCGGCATCGCCGAGGCGGTCTTCGCCCGTGCCCTGTCGGGCCACCCCGAGCAGCGCGCCGCCGCCGCGGGCCTGGAGGGGCCGAAGCTGTCGGGAGTCGGCGGGCGCGAGCTGATCGAGGACGTGCGGCAGGCCCTGTACGCGTCCAAGATCGTCGCGTACGCGCAGGGCTTCGACCAGATGGCCGCCGCCTCCAGGGAGTACGGCTGGGACCTCGACCTGGGCGCGATGGCCACCATCTGGCGGGGCGGGTGCATCATCCGGGCCAAGTTCCTCGACCGGATCCGCTCGGCCTACGACGCCGACCCGGCGCTGCCGACGCTGCTCGCGGACCCGACGTTCGCGGCGGCGCTCAACGTGGCGCAGGACGCCTGGCGACGGGTGGTCACCACGGCCGTCCAGATCGGCGTGCCGACGCCGGGCTTCTCCTCGGCGCTCGCCTACTACGACGGGCTGCGCCGCGACCGGCTGCCGGCGGCGCTGGTGCAGGGGCTGCGCGACTTCTTCGGCGCGCACACGTACCTGCGGGTGGACCAGGAGGGCGCCTTCCACACGGACTGGTCGGGCGACCGCGCCGAGCACCCGGCGTAACCGTACGGCTCGACCTCGGGTGCCGGACGCGCCGCGTCCGGGGGCTCGGGGCCGGGCGGGCCGGGTCTGGCGGGACCCGGCCCGTCGCTGTGCCGCCCCGGCGTCCCCGCCGGGTCTGCGCCCTCGGGGCGGTCTGGCCGCCGAGACGCAGAAGGGGTGGCCCTCGGGGTCGGTGAACACCGTCCACTCGTCCTCGCCCGGCTGGAAGTCCGGCACGGACGCGCCCAGGGCGACCAGCTCCCCACGGGCGACGCCGACGTCCGGCACCTGGAAGTCCAGGTGGAGGTGCTTGTCGCCGCCCGGCCAGCCAGGGCCGCCGCCGTAGCCGTCCACCCGCTGGAAGGCCAGTGTGACGGGGCCGCCCTCGACGGTGGCGTAGTCGGCGTCGCCCTGGCCGAGCCGCCAGCCGGCGGCCTTGGCGTAGAAGGCGGCGAGCGCGGCCGGGTCGGCGCAGTCGAAGATGATCGTGGAAAGAGTCGTCATGCGGCCCAGCCTGCCCGGTCGCGGACGCCACGGTCTTGAACATCCTTGCACCCCGGCCACGCCGCCGGAATTGTCGTACCCGGGGCGTAGCGTGCCGGGGGTGCGTACAGGTGTGCGGCTCGGGGGCGGGCCGGGGTTCACGGTCGACGCGGTGACCTGCGTCGACGACCATCGCGGGTGGTCGCCCGCCGAGGTGGGGTCCGCGTACCTGCTGGTGCTGGTGCGGCGAGGCCGGTTCCGGCGGATGGCGGACGGCCGGGGCGCGCTGGCGGACCCGACGATGGCCTACCTGGCGCTGCCCGGCGAGGAGGAGCGCTTCGCGCACCCGGCGGGCGGCGACGTGTGCACCTCGAGCTGGGCGTCTCCCTCACCTGCTACCGCAACCGGGTGCGCGTCGGACGGGCGCTCGACCGGCTGGAGGCCGGGGAGGAGAGCCTGGCGCGGCTGGCGGCCGACCTGGGCTTCGCCGACCAGGCCCACCTGACGCGCACGGTACGCCACCACGCCGGCCACACCCCCGCCGTCCTGCGCCGCCTCCTGACGCCGCCGCGCGCGGGCGCTCCGTGGAGAGCCTAGGATGCCCACGTGCACGATCAAGGTGAAGACCCGCGACCCCTCCGCGGCGCGGTGCGTGAGATCCACTCGACGGCCCAGGCCGCCACGCTGGCCTACTCCCCCGATCTGGACGGCCTGGCCGACCCCGGCGAGATCGTCTGGGCGTGGGTGCCGTACGAGGAGGACCCGGCGCGGGGCAAGGACCGTCCGCTGCTGGTCGTCGGCCGTACCGGGCGGAGGCTGCTCGGCGTCATGCTGTCCAGCAAGGGCGACGACGGGCCCGACTGGGTGGAGGTCGGCGCCTGGGGCCGTGACGGCAGGGTGTCGCACGCGCGGCTGGACCGGGTGTTCGTGCTGGACGAGGACGACATCAGGCGTGAGGGCGCCGTGCTCGACGTCGACCGCTTCACCCGGGTGGCGGCCCGCCTGATGAAGCTGCACGGCTGGTCCGCGGGACGATGACGCGGCACGTCGCGTTCGAGAGGGTGCACAACTTCCGGGATCTGGGCGGCTACCGCACCCGGGACGGTCGCGTGCTGCGCTGGGGCCGGCTGTACCGGGCGGACTCGCTGGCCAAGCTCCAGGGCGCCGACTGGGACCGGTTCGTGGAGCTGGGCGTCCGCACGGTGATCGACCTGCGCTACCCGTGGGAGATCGCGGCCAAGGGCCGGGTCCGGCACCTCGACGGGCTCGCCTACCACAACCTCAGCGTCGAGCACCGCCCGTACGACCAGGCGGCGCTCGGCCCGGACGTCGACCCGGCCCGCTTCCTGGCCGACCGGTACGCCGAGGTGGCCTACGACGGCGCGGCGGAGCTGCGGCGGGCGCTGGAGATCATCGCCGCGGACGACAACGCGCCCCTGGTGTTCCACTGCGCGTCCGGCAAGGACCGCACCGGGCTGCTCGCCGCCCTCGTGCTGGCGCTGGCCGGGGTGGACGAGGAGACCATCGTCGCCGACTTCGCCCTCACGGAGCTGGCCTCGGCACGGCTGATCGCGGACTGGCGCGCCGCGCACCCGGACCGGACCTTGGTCTGGCCCGGGTACGGGCGGGCGCCGGGTGACATCATGAGGTTCTTCCTGGCGGACCTGGCCGCCGCGCACGGCTCCGTCGAGGGGTACGCCGCGGAGCGCCTGGGGGTCGGTGGCGACCTGGTGGAGGCGCTGCGCGGGCACCTGCTGGAGCCGTGACGCGGGCGGCGCGGATCACCTCTCTTCCACCGCCCCCGTCCTGGGCGCCGGGACACGCCAGGCCCTGACGCGTTCCAGCGCGTGGGCCGTCGCGGCGACGGCGAGCGCGAGGGCCACCAGCGCCACGCTCACCCAGAGCGGCGAGCGGTAGCCCAGCCCGGCGCCGATCGTGACCCCGCCGAGCCAGGGGCCGGCGGCGGCGCCCACGTTGAAGGCCGCCGTGGCGAAGCTCCCGGCCAGCGTCGGCGCTCCCGGGGCCGCGTACAGGACCTGGGACACCAGGGTGGAGCCGACGGCGAACGACAGGGCTCCCTGCGTGAAGACCAGCACCGGCACGGCCGCCGGCCGGCCGGCGGCCGTCGCGAACACCGCCCACCCCACGACCAGCGCCGCCCCGCCGGCCGTCATGAGGAGCCGGGGACGGCTGTCGGCCAGCCGCCCGCTGACGGTGACACCGGCGAACGAGCCGAGGCCGAACAGCACCAGCAGAACGGGCATCCACGCGGGCGCGATCCCGCTGACGGTGGTGGCCAGCGGGGCGAGGTACGTGAACGTGCAGAACGTGGCGCCGTTGACCAGCGCGGCCAGCAGGAGGAGCACCAGGAGCCGCGGGTCGCGCAGCGCCCGCGCCTCACGGCGCGCCGCGGCGGGCCGGCCGCCTCCGGCAGGGCTGCCGCCCGTCCCGGCCACGACCGTCTCCGTACGGGCCGCAGCGGCCGGGACGGAGCGCAGGACGGCGACGACGGCGGGCGCCGACAGCAGGGCGACGGCCCAGAACGCCGACCGCCACCCCCACAGCTGCCCCAGCAGCGCCCCGGCGGGAACCCCGGCGACGCAGGCCAGGGTGACCCCGCCGAGGAGGATGGACGTGGCGCGGCCCTTGGCGGCCGGCGGCGCCAGGGCGGCGGCGGTCGCCACGGCCACCGCGAGGAACCCGGCGTTGGCCACGGCCGCCGCGAACCGGGTCACCAGCAGCACCTCGAAGCCGGTGGTGACCGCGCCGAGCACGTGGAGGAGCAGGAACGAGACCAGGAACACCAGCAGCGCGCGGTGGCGCGGCCAGCGCAGGCTGAGGACGGCCATCAGGGGCGCGCCGACGATCATCCCGGCGGCGAACGCCGAGGTGAGCGCTCCGGCGGCCGGGACGGACACGTTCATGTCGGACGCGATGTCCGGGACGAGCCCGGACAGCATGAACTCGGACGTGCCCATGGCGAACACCGCCAGTCCGAGCAGGTGAAGGGCGAAAGGCACGGCGAAACTCCGCAACGATGTCTCGTGATCGATTCGTCAGGTGAGCGGAGGCGGGCCGGCCGCGTTCGACGAGAGCCGTCAGGCCGGCACGCCCAGGCACAGGAGTGCCTGGGCGTGCCGAGACGGCGGTCGGGTGAGTCTGTGGTTCGAGGCGGACGCGGCCCGCGCTACGGCGATCCGGTGGCGACGGCGACCACGGCGGCCACGGCGGGGGAACCCTCGGGCCGCATCGGGCGGGAGGGGTGCCGGGCAACGTCGGAAGAGGCCACCGGACGACCGGCGGCTAGCGTCTTGACGCCTCGGGGCTGGACATGAGGCCACACCCTAGTGACGCCCCGCCGGACGTGTCCACCCGTTTCCCGGGGGCGCGTCCGCGCCAGGTGGTCTCATGCACGACTCGGCGGATCCCCTTCCCGCGTCGCTCCTAGAGCCCTCGTACCAGGGCGACGGTGAAGGGCAGGGTCGGCGTGCCGTCCCCCATCGGGCCGCCCTTGTCGAACTGCGAACGGACGACGTAGAGACCGTCCGGGTGCCAGGCCAGCGTCGTGGGGAGCTGGAGGGCCTCGTCGGTCACCCGCTTCTCGACCCGGGCGGCCGAGCCGTCGCGGGCGACGCGCCACCGGCTGATGGCGTTGACCGTGTTGTGCACCACCCACAAGGTTCCGCTTCGCAGTTCGAGCCCGTCGGCGTGGACCATGTCGCCTCCCTCCAGCGCGACCTTGCGGACGGCGCGGGTGGCTCCCGTGGCTCTGCCGGCCAGGTCGATGCGGTAGAGGCCGCCGCCGGTCATGTCGGCGGTCAGCAGGTAGCGGCCGGCGGGGTCGGCGACGATCCCGTTCAACGTGTAGGTCCCGGGCGCGACGGGCCCGGGCAGGCCGCTCAGGTCCGCGTACGGCGTGAGCGGCGCGCGACCGCCGCGCGCCCGGGCGAGCTGGCGCGGCGTCACCCGGTAGACGACGGCCCGCACGCTGTCGGTGAGGTAGGCGCTGCCGTCGGGCCCGACGGCGACGTCGTTGACGAATCTCGGCTCCTCCCCCGCGACCTCGAACCGGGCGAGCAGCGCGCGGGTGCGCATGTCGTAGACGGCGACGCCCCTGGTGGAGTCGGTGACCCACAGCCGGCCGGCCCGGTCGGCCTCCAGCCCGTTGGCGGTGTGCCGGCCGTCCGCGCCGGCCGGCAGGAACGTCTCGGCGACCCGGTTTCCGTGCGTCATCCTGAACACGGTCCCGTCGGTGAACGATGCGGCGTACAGGTCACCGGTGCGCGGGTCGGCGGTGACGCCCTCGGGGTAGACCCGGTTGCCGGGCAGCTCGAAGGCGGTGGAGATCTCGACAGGGGCGGCGGCGGTCAGCGCGGCGGGAGCGGCCGGCGCGGTGGCGTGGGCCTGGGCGGCGGTGAGGCCGCCGGTGAGCAGGGCGGCCAGGGTGGTGCCCGCGACGCCGGCGGAACGGAGGAAGGACATGAGACCCCATAAGTTATTCGCCTATTTGAACGCTTACATACGATAGTTAGAGCTCTAATGTTCGTCAACGCCTATCCGACAGGGTCGTTAACATGCGGAGATGACGTCAATGCCCGCGCCCGAGCGTCTGGGATTCCATCTCAAGCGCGCGGAGCAAGCGCTCAACGCGGCCAAGAACGCCGTACTCAGGCCCGCCGGCCTGACCGTGCCCCAGTACGCCGCGCTGCTCCACCTTGAGGAGAACCCCGGCATCTCGGCCGCGGCGCTGGCCCGGGCGTGCGGCGTGACGCCTCCGACGATGAACACGGTGCTCAAGAACCTTCAGGAGCAGGGACTCATCGAGCGGACGCCGCACGAGTGGCACAAGAACATCCTGGAGACCCGCCTCACCCCGAAGGGCGAGCGGGTGATGACCGCCGCCGACTCCGGCGCCGTACGCGTCGAACGGGGACTCGCCGCCGCCTTCAGCGATGAGGAGCGGGAGCTGCTGGTCGCCCTGCTCTCGCGCTGCGTGGAGCATCTGGAGAAACCGCAGCCGGAGCCCTAGCCGAGACCGCGCCCGCCCGAGGACGTCCGCATCGGCGTCGGTGGAGGCGGCGGGTGCGATCCGCTCACGAGCGGTGTCACCCCTGGATGAGGGCCAGCGCACGACGGGCGGCGTGCTGGTACCGCTCGTCGGCCCAGACGTCCCAGGACGTCACGCGGGCCCGGCCGTTCGCGATGAGCTCCAGTTGCGGTACGGCGTGCTCGGCCGCGGGGCCCATCAGGCCCAGGGCCTCGACCGCGCGCAGCCCGGAGGCCGGCCCTGGGTGGCCCGCGGTGGGCAGGGGCCTGACGGTGATGGCGTTCAGCAGCGGCGCGACCAGCCCGTCGCTCTCGCCGGTGATCGCCCACAGCGCCCGCGCCGGCGCCACCTGGTCGGCCTGTCCGCGGCACTCGGCGTCGTGGAGCTGCTCGCGCAGGACGGGGACCGCGATCCCGGCGGCGGGGCCGAGCTGTTCGAGCAGCGGCGCGATGTCGTCCGCCGCATGTGGGCCGAGGCGGGCGAGGCGCTCGGTGAGCAGGGTCGCCGCCTGTCCCGCCTGTCCCGGCTCGCCGGTGATCCGCCATGCCGCCCAGGCCGCCACGTGCCGGGACTGCTCGTCGTCGAGCAGGGCCAGCACCCGCGGCAGGACCTCGGCGGCCGCCGGGCCGACCGCCCCGAACAGCGGCAACGCGACGGAAAGGCACATGCCGGGGACCCGGGCGGCGATCGCCGGCACCACCGGCGCCGCGACCTCGCCCCACGAGACCAGCGCGTCCATGCAGTCCACACCCTGCATGCCGCCGCCACCTGAGGGTGACGAAGGGCCGAGCAGGGTTCGCAGGGCCGGTGTCAGCGCGGGCGCGTGCGCCACCATGGCGGGGATCATGTCGGAGACGTCGAGATGCTTGACGTGGCCGTACTCGTCGAGGAGGGCCGCGACGAGCCAGGGCACGCAGCGGCCGTCACCGAGCCTGGCGAGGCCCTCCACAGCGGGAGCGGCCACCTCCGGCCACGGCTCGGCGGGGTCGCCGGTCAGCATCCCGGCCAGCAGGTCGGCCTGCGCCGCGGCGGCCTGCCCCGACTCGGAGATCACCCGGACCGCGTACGCGAGCGGGTCCCGCCGGCCGCGTTCGCGCCTGCGTGGTCGCGCAGGCGCGTCCGCGATGAGGTCCCGCACGGTGTCGGCGAGCATCGGCAGCAGCTCCGCCGGGGACGCCCGCCAGGCGCCGATCGCCTGGCGGGCGGCGAGGCGGGCATGGTCTGTCTCCCTCTGCTCCGGTCGGCCCAGCAGCTCCCGGGCCAGGGCGCGATGCCAGCGCTCGGCACGCAGGAGAGCCGACCCGAGGGGCGTCATGCCATCGCCGTGCCAGGGGATGCGGTGGAAGACCCTCCTCGGGTCGGCCTCCGCGTCGGCCAGCAGCGTGATCACCGCTTCGCTCGGCGGTGCCGCTTCGGGTGCGGCCAGGGCCCGCCCCGCGGCCGCGGCCGCGCGTACGTCACGCTGCGCGACGCCGGCGGCGAGCAGCCCCGCGAACCAGTCCGCGTGCTCGGCCGCCGCCAGCCATGCCACGGCGAGCACGCAGGCCACCGCTCCGGTGTCGCCCGCCCGCCGCGCGCCCTTCTCGGCTCGCGCTCGTAAGGCCGGGACGCTGCTCGGCGCGGCCTCAGGCAGGCAGGCCAGCAGCCGCGCCGCCGCCACCACGACCTTCGGCGCGACATCGTCCAGCGACAGCACCAGCGCGCCGGCGCACTCGACCATGGCCGCACGCGCCAGTGCCGCGTGATCGGGCTCGGGCCCGGCACGGAGGTCCCGGAACGGGTCACGGTGGGGGGCGCTGAGCGCGATGCCCGTCATGAGGTCCAGGACCAGCCCCCGGTGCGGCTGCCTCGCGACCCCGGCCGCCTCCACCAGGTACGGCACGAGGCAGGGAGCCGCGCCGACGACCTCGCGGGGCTCAAGGGTGGGGAAAAGCCCGTGCCAGAGCCGCCGCACCGGCGACTCCGCGCGACCGCCCGACGGCGCCGCCGCGATCTCACGCAACAGGCCGGGCACCGAACCCGTCCCACCGAACCCGAGCCACTTCCACGGCACGTCCTCCACGCCCTCGAACACCACATCACCCTCTCTACGCCGTCGTCCTATGATCACCGGCCCTTGGGGGCGAAGGCCCTGTCGTCAGCGGGGTTGTCGCCCTGTGTCGGCTCGTACATCCCGGCGGACCTGCGGCGGAGGTTCCGGTCGCCTGGGCGGGCCGTTCGCGTCCTTGTCCGGGGCGGTCGCCGGGTGGTGGTCCGGGACGGGCTGGAATCATGGCGGCATGCGGGTCGTAGTGATCGGAAGCGGGATCGTCGGGGCGAGCGCGGGCTACCACCTGAGCCGTCGCGGAGCGGACGTCATCGTGGTGGACGCGGCGCTGGAGGGGCAGGCCACGGCGGCCGGCGCGGGGATCGTGTGCCCGTGGGTGGACCATCCCGGTGACGACGCCTGGTACGCCCTGGCCCGCGAGGGCGCGCGCCACTACCCGGAGCTGGTGGAGGCGCTGGGCGAGGACATCGGGTACGAGCGGGTGGGGGCGCTGCTGGTCGCCGAGGATCCGGCGGAGCTGGAGCCGGTACGGGCGCTGCTGGAACGCCGCCGGGCCGGTGCGCCCGAGATGGGCGAGGTGACCGTGGTGCCGGACCCGTCGCGGCTGTTCCCGCCGCTGGCGGCCGGGCTGAGCGCGCTGCACGTGCCGGGCGCGGCCCGCGTCGACGGCCGTGCCGTACGGGACGCGTTGCTGCGCGCGGCGGTCCGGCAGGGGGCCGAGGTCCGCACCGGCACGGCCACGCTGACGGCGGAGGGCGAGGTGCTGCTGGCTTCGGGGGCTGCGGCGTCGTCCCATGACGTCGCGGGCCTCCCCGCGGACCGTCTCCGGGAAGGGCGGCCCGGGGAGGGTGGCGCGTTCGCGGGCTCGGGGACGGGCACGCCGGGGCGGGTGGAGACGGACGGCGGTGGGTCGTGGCGGCAGGCCGCGCCCCTCTCCGCCGATCGCCCCGCGCCCCTCTCCGCCGATCGCCCCGCGCCCCTCTCCGGTGATGGCACCGCGTCCGGCTCCGGCGATCGCCCGGCTGCTGGCTCTGAGACCCGCGGCCGGGAGGCCGCCGGCGGGGAGCCCTCCGGTGAGCAGGCCGCCGGTGGGGAGAGGGTTGCGGCCGATGTGGTGGTCGTGGCGGCGGGGGCGTGGACCGGGGCGGTGTGCGGGCCGCTCGGGGTGGAGGTGCCGGTGTTCCCGAGGCGGGGGCAGATCGTGCACGCGACCCTCGACGGCGCCGACACGGCCGGGTGGCCGATCGTGCTCCCCCACAACGGCCCCTATCTGCTGGGGTTCCCGGGTTCGCGGGTGGTCGTGGGGGCGACGGTCGAGGACGTGGGGTTCGCGCCGCGCGTCACGATGGGCGGGCTGGACGAGGTGCTGCGCGCCGGGCTCCGGCTCGCGCCCGGGCTGGCCGGGGCGACGATGGCGGACGTGCGGGTGGGGCTGCGTCCGGTGCACGCGGGCGGGCCGCCGATCGTGTGCCGCGCCGGCGAGCGGGTGGTGGTGGCCACGGGGTTGAGCGCGTACGGGCTGACGGCGGGGCCGTTCGCCGGACGCCTCGCCGCGGACCTCGCGCTGGGCGAGCGCCCGCCGCTGGACCTGTCGCCCTATCGCCCACGTTGATATGCGAAGATCCACAGGGGTGCGGCGCGGCTCGCGGCCTCGCCGCGCCTGGGGCACGAGCAACCGCTCGCGGGGTGCCGCCGGGCAGCGGGACGGCGACCGGTAGGTTCGTCCAACCGGTGGCGGTCGCCGCCCTGGTGACGTGTCCGGCCTCGCCGCGCGCCGCGAGCGTCAACGGCGCCGGCTACGTCATCGACGGCGGAGCGATCAAGGCAGCATGAATCTATCGCGATATATCGTCGTATCGGGAACACCACGGGCGCCCCGCTCGGTTGAGCAGGACGGAACATACTTCCAGGGGAGAGTGAACGGATGGCGGCACTGCGGACGGCACGACGGATCCTCATGGGCGGGGCGGCCCTGGCCGTGGCGGGGTGGGCCCTGCGCGACGTACCCGCGGAACTGGGCGTGCGGCCCCTGAACTCGGGGCCCGGGCGGGTCGAGCGGATCAGGCGCTCGCCGCAGTTCAGGGACGGCGCGTTCGTCAACACCATGCCCGAGGCGACGGAGGTGCTGAACACCCCGCCGGCGAACATGCTGGGCGAGCTGGCCAAGGACCGCGACCAGCGCCGGCCGGCCGGGCCCGTGCCGCTGCGCGTCCCGCCCGCGGGCGAGGCGCCGCCGGACGGCGTGCGCGCGATCTGGTACGGCCACGCCTCCACGCTGGTGGAGATCGAGGGGCGGCGGGTGCTGTTCGACCCGGTGTGGAGCCGGCGCCCCTCCCCCTCGCAGCTCGTCGGGCCCAAGCGGCACCACCCGGTGCCGGTGCCGCTCGCGGGCCTGCCGCTGGTGGACGCCATCGCGATCTCGCACGACCACTACGACCACCTCGACATGGCGACGGTCCGCACGCTGACGGCCACGCAGAAGGCGCCGTTCCTGGTGCCGCTGGGCATCGGCGCGCACCTGGAGCGCTGGGGCGTGCCCGCGTACCGGATCATCGAGCTCGACTGGGAGGAGGAGGCCGAGGTGGCGGGGCTGCGCTTCGTCGCGACGGCCGCCCGCCACTTCTCCGGGCGCACGCTCGCCCGCAACGACACGCTCTGGGGCTCGTGGGCGGTGGCCGGGCCGACCCGCCGGGTCTTCTACGCGGGCGACTCCGGCTACTTCGAGGGTTACCGCGGCATCGGGTCGGCGCACGGGCCGTTCGACCTGACCCTCATGCCGATCGGCGCCTACAGCCCCGCCTGGCCGGACATCCACATGAACCCCGAGGAGGCGGTCAACGCCCACCTCGACCTCGGCGGCCGGCTGCTGCTGCCGGTCCACTGGGCGACGTTCACGCTGGCGCTGCACCCGTGGGCGGAGCCGGTGGAGCGGCTGTGGCGGGAGGCCAAGGCGCGCGACGTGTCGATCGCGGTGCCGCGACCCGGCGAGGCCGTGGACCCCGACGCCGCCCCGGCCGTGGACGGCTGGTGGGAGACCCTCGCCTGACGGCTTGACCTCGGAGGCCGGCGGCTGATGACCGGAGATCCGGCCGTACAGTCACTGCATGAGCAACCTGGAGCGGGACCCCGGCGCGATGGTCCGGTGCGGCGCGGCGGACGGCGGCGCGACCGAGCTGCTCACCGGGAGGGAGGTGCCGCTGGGCGGGCCACGCGCGATGCGCGTGAGCAGGACCCTGCCCGGCGTGCACCGCCGGATGATCGGCGCGTGGTGCTTCGTCGACGCCTACGGGCCCGAGGTGGCCACGATGCGCGTGCCGCCGCACCCGCACACCGGCCTGCAGACCGTGAGCTGGCTGCTGTCGGGCGAGGTCCTGCACCGTGACAGCGTGGGCAGCCTCCAGGTGGTACGCCCGGGGCAGCTCAACCTGATGACCGCCGGGCGCGGCATCTCCCACTCGGAGGAGTCGGGCGAGGAGCTGCTGCACGGGGTGCAGCTGTGGGTGGCGCTGCCCGGCGAGGCCCGGGGCATGGAGCCGGGGTTCGAGCACCACGCGGAGCTGCCGCGGGTGTCCGGGCCGGGCTTCGGCGCGACGGTCGTCATGGGGTCGTTCGCCGGGGAGAGGTCGCCGGCGACGGCCCTCACGCCGCTGACCGGGGCGGAGGTCACCGTGTCGGGGACGGCCGAGCTGCCGCTCGACCGGGGGTTCGAGCACGGGCTGCTGCTGCTCGACGGCGAGGTCGAGCCGCTGGAACGGGGGCCGCTGCTGTACGTTCCGCCGGGCCGTACGAGCCTGACCCTGCGCGGGGACGGGCGGGTCCTGGTGATCGGCGGCGAGCCGTTCGCCGAGGAGATCGTGATGTGGTGGAACTTCGTGGGGCGCGACCACGACGAGATCGTCGCGTTCCGCAAGGAGTGGATGGAGGGCGAGGGGTTCGGGACGGTGGAGGGGTTCGACGGCGATCCGCTGCCCGCGCCCGTCCTGCCCGGCACGCGGTTGCGGCCCCGGGGCCGCAGCCGCTGAGCTCACCTCCGGACGTGGGAGAAGATCACGTCCATGGCCCCGCCGGGCTAGTAGACCGAGATGTGCGGGTGGTCGTAGTGGTTGGCGGTGGCGCCGCCGCGGTCGGACATCATCCGCCAGGTTCCCCTCCGGGCGTGCCAGATGCGCTGCCGGTAGATGATGTACATGATCCCCAGCCGCTGGGAGTTCTTGATCGCCCAGGCGGCGATCTCGTTGCCGCGCGCCACCTCGGCGGCCGTCGGCATGGCGCCGCCGCGGCTCAGCATGAAGTCGCACGCCCGCCCGAGCGGGTGCTCGCCGCCGTCCTGGATGGTCCGGTAGCAGCCGATCCCGAACGGCACGTCGAAGCGCTCCTGGACGAGGGCCTTGACCAGGCGCATCCGGGGCGTGATGTGGTCGGGCCCCTCGGGGAGCTGCGGCACCCAGGTGCCGTCCGAGCGGCGCACCCCCGGGGCCTGGTAGAGCTGGTCGATCTTGTCCTTGATCTTGTCGATCTGCTTCTGCGCCTTCTCCTTGCTCCCGGCCAGGTCCTCGATCTGGTCGGCCAGCTCGGCGGTGCGGGCGGCGGCCTCGGCCTCGGCGGCGGCGTGCTCGTCCCTGACCCGGGCGAAACCGGTCAACCTGGCGTGCTGCCGGTCGGCGAGGTGGCGGGTGAGCGCGAGCCGGCCCAGCAGCGCGCCCGGGTCCACGCTGGAGATCAGCTCCTGCTCGCTGGGCACGGCGCCGGTGTACTGGGCGACGGCCATCGCGCGCAGCTCCGACGACTCCCGGTCGAACACCTCCTGGGCCGCGGCGAGCCGCGCCTTGGCGGCCTTCTCCGCCTTCTCGGCCTTCTCGTGGGCGATGCGGCCGTTGTAGTAGTCGGTGATGAGCCGGTCGGAGTCCTTCTGCAGCGCGGCGAGCTCCTTCTTGAGCTGCTTGACCGTGGGTTTCGGCGCGGCCTGCGCCGGGCGGACGAGGGGCTCCGCGCGTGCGGACCGTAAGGCCGGCTCGGCCTGCGCCGGCTGGCCCGTCATGGTCCCCGCCAGGGTCAGGACCAGCGCCAAGGGGAGGTGGAGGGTTCCGAGCGGGCTGCGCCGCCGATCGGCGGGGGACGCAACCGCCACGCTTCTCCTTCGGCCGTGCCGCAGGGCGGAGCCGGCCGAAATCCGTGACGGTCCGGCGAACGCCCTCTTACCGAGGGTAGATAGTAGGGGATCACACCACTCCGCCGGGAATCGCCGCGTTCGTGACGGCTGACACGGCCGGGTGCGCGACGGGTGAGACGGCGGCTCGCCCAGCAGCGGGGTGTGCGGCGGGTGAGCCAGCGGCTCCCTCGGCGGCGGCTTGCGCGGGGGCGTAGAGGGCTCCGTCGGCGGGGCGGCCGTTCCAGATGGCGAGGGCCGCCGCGAGGGCGGCCACGGTGGCGAGCAGGAGCCCGCCCGCGACCGCCCGCCTGGCCGTGGGACTCAGCACGGCCTGGAACGGGTCGCGCTGCCGCCGGGGCATGGGGGCCGGCGGCGCGGGGGCCGGCGGCGTGGGGGCCGGTGGCGTGGGGGCCGGTGGCGTGGGGGCATCGTGGTGGCCGGACGGGCGGGGGGACGCCTCTCCGTCCTGCCCCGTCAAGACTGGCCCCGTCAGGTCGCGTGCGCCGGTCAAGCCGCATCGGCCTTTCGTCTTGCGTGGACCCTTGACGTGGTTCGGCCCCGTCACGTCGCGTTCCGTCACGATGGCGGCGCACCTCCCGACCCGATATTCAATCCTTTTACGCGATAAAGATCCTGATGTCGGGACGTTACCTCTCAGTGACGCCGCGTGTCGAGGCACGGGCCTGCCGCACCCGTAACCTCGACATGATGGGTATTTCCCCTTGCGCGAACCGCCGAGTGCTGCCTCACGCGGCCCGGGTGGCGGCTGTGAGGAGGTGGCGCACGTTGGAGGCGGCCGTGCGGCCCGCGCGGTTCGCGCCGATCGTGCTGGCCGACGGGCCGTAGCCGACGAGCTGGAGCCGGGGCTCGGCCACCACCTGGGTGCCGTCCACCGCGATCCCGCCTCCCGGCTCGCGCAGCCGGAGCGGCGCCAGGTGGTTCAGGGCCGAGCGGAACCCGGTCGCCCAGACGACGGCGTCGGCGTCCTCCTCGGTGCCGTCGGCCCACGCGACGCCGTGCGGGGTGAGCCGGGCGAACATCGGCAGCCGTTCCAGCGCGCCCTTCTCCATCGCCTCGCGGACGACCGTGGAGGAGCCGAGGCCGGTCACGCTGACGACGCTCTGCGGCGGCAGCCCCGCGCGTACCCGCTGCTCGACCTGGGCGACCGCCTCGCGGCGGGCGTCCTCGCCGAAGTCGTCGTCCCGGAACAGCGGCGGGCGGCGGGTCACCCACAGCGTGCCCGCCGCGACGCCGGCCAGCTCGGACAGGACGTGCGCGGCGGAGCTGCCGCCGCCCACCACGACCACCCGCAGGCCCCGGAACTCCTCAGGCCCCCGGTAGCCGGCGTAGTGGAGCTGCCTGCCCCGGAAGTCGCGGGCGCCCGGATAGTACGGCCAGTGGGGACGGGTCCAGGTGCCGGTGGCGTTGACGACGGCACGCGCGGCCCACTCCCCCGCGCCGGAGGCGACGGTCAGCCGCTCGCCCGGACCGCGCGTGACGGCGCTCACCTCGACCGGGCGGAGCACCCGCAGGCCGAGACCGCGCTCGTAGGAGTCGTAGTAGGCGGGCACCACGGCGGCGGCCGGGCGGTCGCCGCCGGCCGTCCGGTCGCGCCTGCTGCCGGGCAGGTCGAAGACGCCGTGGACCTTGTCCATGGTCAGCGTCGGCGACCGGTGCCGCCACGCCCCGCCGGGCCCTTCGGCGGCGTCCAGGACCAGGGGGTCCAGGCCGAAGCGGCGCAGGAAGTACGCGCTGGACAGTCCCGCCTGCCCGGCGCCGATGACCACGACGTCGATCTCCTCCACGCCCCTTGCAACCACGCGCTCCCGCCGGGTCTTCCCCCGTGCTCAGGGACGCGGCGCGCCGAGCGCGGGCACGAGCGTGGCGTGGTCGGCTTTGGTGTGCGGCAGCGCGATCCGCACGGCGGCACCCCTCTCACCGGGTCGGGGCGTGGTGGGACGGGGTGCCGTCACCGTGCTTCCCGTCCGTACGGAGGACGTGGGGCGGCCGCCGAGGCGAGGAAGCGTTCGTACGCGGCGTCGTAGGCGGTGGCGAGGGCCGGGTCGCGGGGCAGGGGCTCGCGGGGCAGGATCGGGACGTCGTCGAGGGAGCCGCCGGCGTGCCCGGCGATGAGGGCGGCGCCCGCGCACGCCGCGTCGCCCGCCGGCACCACCTCCACCGGCGGGGCGGACACCGCCGCCTTGACCCGCATCCACAGCGGGACCCTGACCTGCCCGCCGAACACGGCCAGCCGCCGGACCTCCGTCCCCGCCAGCGCGGCGAGCTCGGCCAGCGTCCAGCGGGTGTGCAGGCAGGTGCCCTCGATCGCGGCGGCCAGCAGGTCGCCGGGCCCGTGGCCGGCGTCGAGCCCCGACAGCGTCACGCGCCGGCCGGGGTCGGGGGCCGGCGCGGCGCGCCCCCGCAGGTACGGCTCGGCGATGACGCCCGTGGGCAGAGCCACGTCCTCCAGCAGGCCGGGCAGCGCGGCGTACCGGTCGGCGGCGGAGGCGGTGGGCAGGAGGAGGGCGAGGAGCCAGTCGAGCAGCGCGCCGCTGCTGGACAGGCCGCCGACCAGCATGACGTGCCGGCCGTCGAGGGACGGGTCCGCCGTGATCCCGAGGTCCAGGGCCGCCCGGGGGCCCGGCGGGGCGGTGGCCGGCACCATGACGGCCTCGGCCGTGCCCAGCGAGTCGCCCGCGTCGCCCGGACGGCGGACGCCGGCGGCCCAGCAGCCCACCGCGTGGTCGTGGCCGGCGATCATCACCGGAGTCCCGGCCGTCACCCCGTCGAGGCCGGCCACCGCGCCGCCGACCGGCTCCACGGCACGCGCCGGCGGCGGCAGCCGGTCGGGGTCGAGGCCGGCGAGCGCGAGCAGGCCGGCGTCGTACGCGCCCTTCGCCGGGTCGTAGGCGAGGGTGCGGGCGGCGAGCGTCTCGTGGGTGCGCAGCGCGCCGGTGAGCGCGTGGGCGACGGCGTCGGGCGCGCCGGCCCACCAGCGCATGCCGTCCAGTACGGCCGGCTCGTGGCGGCGCAACCACAGCCACTTGGCCAGCGGCGTCTTGGCGGTGGCGCGGTGCCCGGTGACGGCGAACAGCGCCACCTCGTCACGGGCCAGCTCGGCGGCCTCCTCGGCGCCCCGGGGGTCGGTCCACCAGATGAGCGGGGTGAGGGGGCGGCCACCGGCGTCGAGCGGCACGCCGGTCTCGGCCATGCCGGTGACGCCGATGGCCTCGGGCGGGCGTCCGGTGCGGTCGGCGCACCGGCGCAGGCCCCCGGCCACGGCCGCCACCAGGCCGGGGAGGTCGCGCGGGGTGGGCCACCGGTCCTCGGCCAGGCACCGGCCGGTGTCGTCGTGGAAGGCGACCTTGACGTGCGTCGTCCCGACGTCCACACCAGCCAGTGCCCGCATGGGCGGGAGCCTACGCGAGAGCGGGCCGGGCGTAGGAGCCGCCGATCCACGCCTCGTCCACGCGCAGGCGGGCGGCGCCGTGGGTGCTGACCTTCTCCAGCCGCACGTACCGGGCCGTGGTGGCGGGCACGTCGATGACCTGCACGCCGCGCTGGTTCGGCAGCGTGCCGGTCTTGATCGCGCTGCCCCAGCTGGAGCCGTCGGAGCTGACGTACACCCGGTAGGAGTTGATCCGGGCCGAGTTGGCGGCCGGGTAGGTGGTGGAGTCCTCGCGCTGGTTGAGGCCGATGTAGCGGATCGGCTTGGCGCTGCCGAGGTCGAAGCGGAGCGACACCGGCTCGGCGGAGCCGGCGTCCCAGTAGGTGAGGTAGTCGCGGTCGCCGGCGTGGGAGGCCGGGTGGCCGCTCGCGGAGGCGGACGCGGACAGGGTGACGCCCGTGAGGATCCCCTCCCGTCCGCGTGAGACCACCTTGAACACCGTGTCGTACTGGTCCCACGAGGAGACGCCGCTGAGCTTCAGCGAGCCGTTGGACTGGGTGAAGGAGACGGCGGCGCCGGTGCGCAGGTTCGTGACGGAGGCGATGCGGTAGCCGTTGTCGCGCAGCGACAGCGTGCTCCCGGACGGGCGGGTGAGTACGTGGACGTAGTGCAGGTTCGGGTCGGCGCGGCTGACGGTGGTGACGCCGTGCGCGCCCGAGTTCCAGAAGCCGGGATCGAGGCCGCCGTTGAGGTAACCGCCGCCCTCGGTGCCGCCGATCGACTCCCAGATGGCGCCGAGGTAGCCGTCGGCGAAGGTGTTGAACGCCTCCTGCGCGGGCGGCATGCGGCCGGCCTTCATCGGCGTCTCCGCCATGAGGGCCTTGACGGACGAGCCCACGTTCGTGATCAGCCGGCCGAGCGTCAGCCGCCGGTCGACGGCCTGGTCCGACCCGCCGTACCACCAGGGGCCCGCGGTGGGCAGCTTGAAGTCGGCCTCGGTGAGCCGGGGCAGCGCCGTGTAGACCGCCTGCGGGTAGTCGTAGTCCGGCGTCATGCCCGTCTTCTGCTCGTTGCTGATCATGTCCATGATCGGCGTGTCCTCGTTGTTGTTGGACAGCGTCATGTCGGGACGGTCGCGGCGGATCCGCTCGTACAGGCCGTTGCGCTCCCAGTAGGCGTTGTCGTTGTCGATCCAGAAGCCGGCCAGCTTGGGGTAGCGGGCCATCTGCTCGACGAACAAGTCGTAGCTGTACTCGCCGAACCCGTCGCGGGTGTGCAGGTCGACGGTGTGCCCCTTGTAGGCGGAGTAGGCGGCCGAGTCGAGCCACGACTGGCCGGCGGACAGGCCCTCGTTCCACCACTGCGGGTCGTCGGTCATGTAGTGGATGACCTTCAGCCCGCGCGCGTCGGCGGCGTCGATCAGCTCCCCGAGGAAGTCCCTGCTCGTCCGGCAGGAGCCGGGGATGCCGGAGGGGTACGGCCGGGCGTAGCCGAGCCGGGAGTGGAAGGTGGCCAGCACGATGTACTGGGTGTGCAGCTTCCTGGCCTCGTCGACCCAGTAGTCGGGTTTCCAGCCTCCGGCGGTGACGGCCGACTCCCAGGCGGAGCAGCTCGTGTGCTGCGGTGCGGTGCGCATGCCCCAGTGCAGGAACAGGCCGCCGACGGCGGAGCGCAGGAACGCCTGGCGGGGATGGGTCAGCTCGGCGCGGGCGGTTCCCGCGACCAGGAAGGTGAGCAGGAGGGCGAGCACGGCGGGTAACGCCATGCGGCGGGATCGGCTCATGGGCGGCTCCTCAGGAGGGCGGGGGTGGACGGTGGGCGGGGAGCCGGGTCGACGGCCGGTCCCGTGACGCGCCGGGCCCTCGGCCCGTCGCGTCCGGGGAGGTTCATGTGACGGCCTTGTACGCGCGCAGGTTCGTCAGCAGCAGATGGCAGTCCTGGAGCGAGCCGGAGGTGTCGCCCAGCGAGCGGTAGATGCCCCACTTCGGGCGGACCCGGTCGCCGAGGAACGTGTCGACGCCGGTCTTGACGGCGTCCACCACCGTGGCGCCGCCCTTGCGGACCACCCAGCGCACCCCGCCGGCGCCGCCGTCGCCGATCCTGAGCTCGTAGTCGATGTCGATCCACGTGTTCTGGAGCGGCGTCAGGTCGGTTCTGCCGACCAGGATGTCCGGCTCGAACACCTTGTGCTCGATGGTCTGCGCGCCGTTCACCCGGCGCAGCGAGGTGACGGTGATCGGGCCGGTGCCCGTGCCCGGCATCTTGGTCTGGAAGATGTGGGTGAAGGTGGTGGTCGCCTTCAGGGTGCTCGGGATGTACATCGAATAGGTGACCCGCCACAGCTCCCCGGACTTCCACTTCAGGTAGCCGCCGCTCGTGCGGTTGCCGGTGACCTCCTGGCGCTGCCTGTCGGTGCTGGTGTCGCGGTCGGCCAGGTGCATGGTGAAGCGGTAGTCGTTCCCGTCGGGGCGGATGTGCGGCTGACCCGCCGGGTGCGAGTCGGCGCGGTCGTCCTCGACGGTCTCCCACGCGTTCATGCCGTCCGAGGACGCCGACGGTGACCACAGGAGCTGCCAGCGCATCCCGGACGGGAGCAGGCTGGCGGCGCGGGCGGCCCCGGCCGCGCGGGCCGGGACGGCGGAGAGGGCGGGGGTGAGGGCGGCGGCGCCGAGGAACGCGCCGAACCGGCGTCGTGAGATGTCCATCTGTCCTGCCTCGGTTTGATGTCTCGGAGGTTCTCAGGGGTTCTTTCAGGGGGTGATTCTGCGGCGGTCAGCGGATGTCCGTCCTGCGGATCACGTCCGCCGGGCCGCTGCCGTTGTTGTCGGAGTTGGTGGAGCCGAACCAGATGGCGCTCGCGTTCGGCACCTTCTCCACCGCGCGCAGCCGGCCGTACGTGCCGTTGAAGTACGAGTCGACCGTCGAGGCCGCCCTCTCCGTCCGTGGGTCTGGACGTCGGGGACGGTGCCGACCTGCGTCTTGGCGCCACCGGCGGTCAGCTTGTACACGCGGAAGGTGTCGCGTTCGGTGACGAGGGCGAACGAGCGGCCCGGCGCCCAGGAGACGTTCCACGGCACGTCCCAGCCGCTCGCCACCGTGGTGGGCGGCTGCGGGACGGTGCCGCACGCGCCGGTGGTGAAGCTCGCGGACGCGGCGCTCGGGGTGGAGAGCCGTCCGGCGGTGTCGCGGGCGACGACGTCGAGCTGGTCCGTGTGGTCGCACTCCAGCGGGACCGTCGCGGTGGTGGCCGGCGGGGTGCCGGTGACGGTCTGCAGGACGGTGCCGCCCTGGTCGCGTACGAGGTAGGCGCGCACGCCGCCGTCGTCGGTGGAGGCGGCCCAGGCGACGGTGGCGGAGGTGGGCCGGACCCCGGACACCGTGGGGCGGCCGGGCCGCGACGCCGATGTCGTCGGGTCGAGGCCGGTCTCCGGGGCCTTCGTAAGATCATGGGTGCTCCTGCTGGGGGTGTGATCGTTGGAGTAAAGATGGGAGCTTTTCATGGTGTTCCCACAAATAGTCACGCCCGTCAACAGATTCCGGATCTTGGAACGCTCCATTTCTTAGTAAACTTTCCTAATCCGAGGTTGATGGTCGAAGGTAAGACATCCGATATAAGAGGGCCTGAACGCGAGAAGATCGCTGATGTAGCGCTCTCAAAGGTGTAAAGGTGGGATCTGTCTGCACTGAGATCGGTTGGGCGTGGGCCAGAACCTCCGCAGGTGCGGTGAGTTCGTTTTTGATGCTGCCTCACCGGGGAAATGCTGCCTGGTGAGACATAGGATGTCTCGCCCAGGCAGATCCCCATACGGTTCGGCAGACCCAGCTCTTCACCGAGTGGACCAGTCGCGCTCGGTCCAGGAGGACGAGCAGCACAGCGGCCGCTGCGAGGGCAGCCCCGATCAAGCAGACCGGCGTGAGAGCCAGCCCCGTTTTCCGCACGTGGGTGATCGTCTGACAGTTTTCTGGGCGGTGGCTGCCGTCAGCCCTTGTGTTCGTGGTCGTAAGCGGCCTGGGCGGCGGCGACGGCGGCGCCGTGTCGCTTGGCCCAGCCGGTGAGCTCCAGCAGCGACGTGTGCAGCTCCCGGGCCATCTCCGTCAGTGTGTACTCGACCTTGGGCGGAACACCGGATGGACGGTGCGTACGAGCAAGCCGTCCCGCTCCAGCTTGCGAAGCTTGAGTGTGAGCATGCGCCTGCTGATTCCGCTGATCGAACGTTCCAGCTCCGTGAACCGAACCGGACCCTGCGCAGCGGCTACCAGGATGCCGATGCTCCACTTCCCGGAGATGTGATCGAGGACCTCCGAGACCGGGCACGCCTCGCTGGCCAGGGCTGACACATCGATGTGACTCTGGGACATGAAAGTGCCTTCTTCCGCTGGGCTCGACAGTCACCAATCATGTACTCCGTATCAAATCGTGCACCAAACCGGAAGGCGGCCCTATGCTGCAGGAACTCGCAGACCGCACCGCGATCGTGGACGCCGTCATCGCGTATGCGACGGCCCTGGACACCAGGGATTGGGAGACTCTGGGCGCGCTGTTCACCGACGACGCCTGCTGGGAGTACAGCGGTTCGGGCGAACGGCTCTGCGGGCCCGACGCGATCATTGCCAGGATCAGTACCAGCTTGGAGCGATTCGACGCCACCCATCACCTGAACGGCAACCATGTCACCGTAGTGCACGGCGACGAGGCCGAGCACACGTGCTACTACCAAGCCCAGCATGTCCGCCTTGGTCTGCCCGATGGCGAGAAGTTCCTTGGCGGGGGTCGCTACGACGACCGGCTGCGCCGCACCCCGGACGGCTGGCGGTTCACCCACCGCAAGATCACCAGCGTCTGGAGCGAGGGAAACCCCGCCGTGATCACGTCCTGACGGCAGGCGAGTGATCTTCAGCGGAGGTCTCGTGCATCGATGTCGAGAAGGGCTGGAGGTGGATTAGTGGGATGGCCGGGGGTGACTAGCCGCGGGTGCCCCGGATCAGCCGGATGCCGGCCAGCGCGTCGATGATGAGCTTGCCGGTGGGATCGCGAGGCGGCCGACCCCCGACGTACGGAAAACGGGGCTAGCGCGTGGCGAAGGCGACTGCCGTGGTGGAGGCGATCAAGGTGGTCACCACCACCATGATCAGCACCGAGCCCAGCGGGCTGCGGCGTTCGCGTGCCGGGGCGGCCTGCTTGCGGGGCGGGTGGAACGCCGCCCGGGTGGGCGTCGGCTCCGGCTTCGGGGACGTGGTGGGCGAGGGCACCGGTGCCTCGGTTCGTACCGTGTGGCGTGCCGGGGCGCGGACCGGCGCCGAGCTGCGTATCGGTGTGCTACGGACCGGGACCGGGGTCCGGGTGGGAGTGGGGCGGCGGGTCGGCGTCGCCCGGGGCGTGGGGATGCGGGTCGGGGCCGGTGGCGGCGTGAGGGTGGGGGTCGGTCTGACCGTGGGAGCGGGCGCCGCCGCCCGGGGCCGGCGGCACGATCCGATCTCGACGCTGACCACCGGCGGCACGTCCACGCAGACCGGGCCCGGGGGCGGGCCGCAGGAGCCGATGTGCACGACGGCCACCGGCAGGTCGGCGCACACGGCGAGCCCGCCGCCTCCGTGGTCGCCGCCCAGGAGGTCCAGCACGCCGCCTCCGTGGTCGCTGCCCGGGTCGTCCAGCTCGTCCGCCAGAGGGTCGGCCGCCAGGCGCAGGTCCGCCCGCACGGCCGCCGGCCGGCCTCCACTCCCGGATCGGCGGGCTCCGGCCACGTGGTCGGCAGGTCCCCGGGTGCGCCCCGATGACCGCGCCGCGCTCAGGCCCCGCCCGTCCGTGCCGCCGGCCCCCTCGTTGCCGCCGGCCCCCCTGTTGCCGTCGGTCGCCTCCCGGGCGCGGGCGGAGAGCGGCGCCAGGGGGTGCCCCGGCATGCCGGTCAGGTGGTCGCCACCGGCCGGCGATCCCGAGGTGGCGGCCGCCGTGCCGGCCGGTGGCCGGTCGGTGGACGGCACGCCGGTGCCCGGCCCGGGGGCCGCGGCGAGAGGCGCGCCGGCCGTCTCGGACGCGGGTGCGGGGAAGGGGGCCGCCGTGGCCGGGGCGCCCACGTACAAGGCCAGCAGGACACCGGCCAGGAGGAGCGGCGTGCGCCCGGCGCCCACGGTCACACGCCTCCGCCGATGCGCGCGAACTCCTGCAGCGCCGCCTTGAACGCGTCCGGCCCCACCGCCAGCGGCCCCGCGAACACGTGCGCGATGTCCCACGTCAGGTACGTCCCGAAGCCCAGCAGCGCCGCCATCGCCACGAGCGGGGCGAGGGCGACGCCGCGCGGCCGGGCACCCGCCAGGAACGGGAAGACGATGACCACGATCCCCGTGAGGATCGTCAGGAAGAGCAGCCCGGGCGGCGGCGTGGAGGCGGCGTCGGCGGCGCGCTGGGAGCGGGCGGCGGCCAGGTCGGCCACGTGGTCGAGCACGGTGGCCCTGGCGTCCTTGGCGTCGTCGTCGTCCGTCACGATGGCGGCGACCCGGGCGCGCAGTGCGTCGAGCCGCTCGGTGCCGACGGGGTGCATGCGCCCCTGCTCCATGGCGGGCCACTCGTCGCCGACCACGAACGTGACGTAGTCGCGCAGCGCGCCGCGGACGAGGCCGGGCGCGGTGCCGGGCAGGCCGGAGGCGGCCCAGTAGGCGTCGACGGCGGCCTGGCTCTCGGCCTGGGTGTTCTGCCGGGCGGCGTCGGCCGTGGTCCAGGGCACGATGATGGCGATCGCGAACACCAGCAGGAACAGCGCCGACAGCATCGAGCCCGCGTGGCCGGCCGACGGCCCGTCGGGCTGCCGGTCGTCCTCGCCGCGGCCGGTCATCCTGTACGCGAGCGCGGTGAGCGCCACCACGCCCACCGCCGCCGCGATCGCGAGCGCGTACGCCACCATAACGATCTCCTGTCGCCCTGCCGGATACGGAATGTCACTTGACTATCACAGTCCGCATTCAAAGGTGAAGTCGTGATAACCGGAAAGCAGGGCGCGGGAGGCGGCGGGCCGTCCGGCGGCCGGATCGACGCCCGCCGCACCCCTCCGGGGCGGGCGGCTGGACGGATCGACCGCGACGCCGTTCTGACTGTGCCATTCGTCCAGCCGCGTTCTCCTTGTCAGGAGATGACCAGGATCATGCGGCGGGTGGAGAACCTTCTTAACGACCGCTCGTTCGTCATGGTGAGCTCGACCGCCAGCGCGGTGGACCCCGAGCAGCCCACCGCGTTCCGCTACCGGGAGTCCGACGGGGTGGTGTGGGGCGACTACGACGGCGACACCGTCACGCTGGGGCGCTTCGTCGGCAGCCGCGAGGGCGACGTCGTGACGATCACGTACGTGCACGCGCTCAAGGCCGGCGGCAGGGCCTCCGGGCAGAGTGTCAGCCGCGTGGAGCGCGAGGAGGACGGGCGCCTGCGCCTGGTCGAGGAGTTCCAGTTCGAGGGGGACGACACGCGGCACGTGAGCGTGTGCACCGAGGTGCCGTCCGCCTCCTGAGCGGTCCGCCTCCCGCGAGGTCCCTCCCGCGACGTCCGGGGAGGGCCGGTCAGGTGTCCTTGCGGAGGGCCGCCCGGCCCTCCGCCGCGCCGACGAAGCGCATCTTGCCGAGCGGCACGTCCCCCGGAGCCTCCTGAGGGGCACGGCGGGCGGGCCGCGCGGTGCGCGCGTCGCGGTCGCTCGGCAGCACGTACGGCCGCCTGAGCACCTCGTCCAGGATGAACACCGTCTCGGTCGCCTTGACGGCCGGGATGTTGGCCAGCCGGTCCGTCACCATGGTGTGGACCTCGGCCACGTCGGCCACCCGCACCTGGATCATCGCGTCGTGCTGCCCGGTGGTGATCGCGCAGTACTCGACCTCGGGCATGCGGGCCAGTTCGGCCCGGAACTGCTTCCACATCTGCTGCCGCACGGTGACGAAGATCAGGGCGGTGATGCCCAGGCCGGTGCGGACGTGGTCGATCTCGGCGGTGAAGCGCTTGATGGCGCCGTCCGCGCGCAGCGCCTCGAAGCGCGTGTAGGCGTTGGCGCGGGAGATGCCGACCCGCTCGGCCAGCGCCGACACCGAGATCCTGCCGTTCTCGCGCAGGACCTCGAGGATCTTCATGTGGACGGAGTCCAGTTCGAGACCGATGCCGATCCGTCCAGACGGGCCGCCAGCGCCGCCGCCATTCCTGGAAATATCACTCATTGCTACCCCTTGCCTATTTATATACGTCTTGGCGACCACACGGCTCCTGGACGTTCTGCCAGACAATCCTGGACACCTTTCGACTGATCGTCCAACTGATCGTCCACCTGGAGGACCCTATGGCGACCCGCTCGCAGACGGCGGCCGTACTGCTCGCCGGTGCACTCGCTCTCGCCGCCTGCGGCAGCGGCGGCTCCGGTAAGAGCGGCGGCGGCCCCACCGCGCAGGCCGGCGGCGGCAGGACCCTGGTCATCGACACGTCGTTCGACCTCAAGACCGCCGACCCCGGGCGCACCTACGAGCCGACCGGCCTGATCGTCGGCAAGGCCGCGTACGAGACGCTGCTCACCTTCGACGGCTCCGACGTGACCAAGCCGGTCCCGGCGCTGGCCGACTCCTACAAGCTGTCCGCGGACGGCAAGGTCCTCACGCTCACGCTGAAGAAGGGCGCCACGTTCGCCGACGGCTCGCCTGTCACGGCCGACGACGTGGTCTTCTCGCTGACCCGGGTGCGCGACATGAAGGGCACCCCCTCGTTCCTGCTCGACGGCGTCGAGGTGGCCAAGACGGACGACTCCACCGTCACGCTCACCTCGAAGCAGGCCAACCCGGCGCTGCCGTACATCCTGCCGAACCCGGCGCTCGGCATCCTCAACAGCAAGCTCGCCAAGGCGCACGGCGCCACCGCCGACGCCCAGGACAAGGCGGAGCAGTACCTGAACGGCTCCTCCGCGGGGTCGGGCCCGTACGAGATCGAGTCGTTCAACGTGAGCAGCCAGGTGGTGCTCAAGGCGAACGGCAAGTACTACGGCCCCAAGCCGTTCTACGACAAGGTCGTCATCCGCAACGTCGAGGCCGCCACGCAGAAGCTCAACGTGCAGCGCGGCGACAGCCAGGTGGCGCTCAACCTGTCGGGCGACCAGGTGACCGGCATGCCGGCGAACCTCCAGGTGAAGAAGACCGCCTCGGCCAACGTCATCTTCCTGCTCGTCAACCAGGACTCCGGGGTGAGCCGGACCACGCCGAACCCCAAGTTCGTCGAGGCGGTGCGCAAGGGCGTCGACTACGCGGGCCTGCTGGAGCTGGCCGGCGAGGGCGCCACGCAGGCGCCGGGCGTCATCCCGTCGCAGCTGCTCGGCGCGCTCGGCGCCGACCAGGCGGCCAAGCGGGACGTCGAGGGCGCCAAGGCGGCGCTGGCGGCCAGCGGGGTGAGCAACCCGACGGTCAAGCTGGAGTACCCGAGCGAGCTGACCGTGAACGGCCTGTCGTTCCAGCCGCTGGCCGAGCGGATCCAGGCCAACCTCAAGGAGGTCGGCATCACCGTGGACCTCCAGCCGGCGCCGGTCACCACGGCCCTGGACAACTACCGCAACGGCAAGGAGGAGATGGGCCTGTGGTACTGGGGCCCGGACTACCCCGACCCGAGCGACTACCTGGTGTTCCTGCCCGGCAAGACGGTCGGCCTGCGGGCCGGGTGGAAGGCCGGGGCCGACAGGACGGTCTCGACGGCCGGTGACAAGGCCGCGGCGGCGGTCGGCGAGGACGCGCGCAAGCAGGCGTACGCCGAGATGCAGACGCAGCTCAACGCCACGGGCCCGTTCGTCCCGCTGATCCAGCCGAGCCAGAACATCGTGACGGCCGCGTCCGTCGCCGGCCTGGAGTACCACCCGGTGTGGACCGTCGACGTCGCCGACCTGACCGGTAAGTGAGGCTCGTGACGTGTCAGCCATGACGTCCGCCAAGGAGACCGCGGACGCCGCCCCCCGGGCGCGGCGGGGGCGCGGCGGGCATCCGCTCGCCCGCTTCCTGGTCCGGCGGATCCTGACCGCCGTGCTGCTGGCCCTGGGCATCACGCTGGTGACGTTCGTGCTGACGAACCTGGTGCCGGGCGACCCGGTGGCCGCCAACCTCGGCCAGCGGGCGCTCGGCGACCCGGCCATCGTGGCGCAGTGGCGCGCCGAGCACGGCCTGGACAAGCCGCTGTGGGAGCAGTACGCGATGCACCTCGGTGGTCTGGTCCAGGGCGACTTCGGCGTCAGCCAGCAGAGCCACCGGCCGGTCGCCGAGGACCTGGCGCAGTTCGTCCCGGCGACGCTGGAGCTGGCGGGGGCGGCGATCGCCGTCTCGCTGGTGCTCGGCGTGGCGTTCGGCGTGGTCGCCGCGCTGCGCCGCGACCGGCTGCCGGACCACGTCCTGCGGGTGCTGAGCCTGGTCGGCATCTCGGTGCCGACGTTCTGGCTGGCGCTGGTGGCGTTCTACGTGTTCTTCTACCGGCTGCAGATCACGCCGGGCAGCGGCCGGGTGGACCCGGCGATCGGCGAGGCCCCCGGGGTCACCGGGCTGCAGACGGTGGACGCGCTGATCGCCGGCCGGTGGGACGTGTTCACCTCGGCCGTCGGCCACCTGATCACCCCGGCGCTCGTGCTGGCGCTCTACACGATCGGCCTGCTGACCCGGTTCACCCGGTCGGCGGTGCTGGAGGTGCTCGGGCAGGACTACGTGCGGGCGGCCCGCGCCAAGGGGCTGCCCGGCCGGGTGATCCTGTTCCGCTACGTGCTGCGCTCGGCGCTGGTGCCGATCATCACGGTGGCGGGCCTGGCGTTCGGCAGCCTGCTGTCCGGCACCGTGCTGGTCGAGGCGATCTTCGCCTGGCCGGGCGTCGGACAGTACGCCTACAAGAGCGCCACCACCCTCGACCTGCCCGCCGTCATGGGCGTCGGCCTGGTCGTGGGTGTGGTGTACCTCGTCATCAACCTGATCGTGGACGTGCTGTACGGCGTCATCGACCCGCGTGTGAGGCTCCAGTGAAACGCGATCCCCTGGCCCGCAGGGGCCTGCTCGGGCGGCTGCCCGAGGCGTGGCGGCAGCCGCTGGCCGTCGTGGGCGCCCTGGTCGCGGTGGTCTGGCTGGTGGTCGCGCTCGCGGCGCCGGTCCTGGCGCCGCACGACCCGCTCGCGCAGGAGCTGCCGCGCCTGGCCGCGCCCGGCCCCGGGCACTGGTTCGGCACCGACCAGCTCGGCCGCGACATCCTCAGCCGCGTCATGTACGGCGCGCGGGTGTCGATCCCGCTGACGCTCCTCCTGGTGACGCTGTCGGTGCTGATCGGCGGCCTGCTCGGCGCCTGCGCCGGCTACTTCGGCCGGTGGGCCGACGAGACGATCATGCGGGTGGCGGACCTGGTGTTCGCCTTCCCGACGGTCATCCTGGCCATGGTGGTGGCCGCGGCGCTGGGCGCGAGCCTGGTCAACGCGGTGCTGGCCGTGCTGGTCGTCGCCTGGCCCGCCTACGCCCGCGTCACCCGCGGCCTGGTGCTCGGGGTGCGGGAGCGGGAGTTCGTGCTGAGCGGGCGGCTGCTGGGCTTCTCCGCCTGGCGCTCGCTGCGCGTGGACGTGCTGCCGAACGTCACCGGCCCGGTCCTGGTGCTGGCGACGCTGGACATCGGCACCGCGCTGCTGCTGCTGTCGGGCCTGTCGTTCCTCGGCCTGGGCGCCAAGCCGCCGTCGCCCGAGTGGGGCGCCATGGTGGCGGGCGGGGTCGAGGTGTTCGACAGCTGGTGGGTCGCGACGTTCCCGGGCCTGGCGATCCTGACGGTGGTGCTCGCGTTCAACTTCCTCGGCGACACCCTGCGCGACGCCCTCGACCCGCGTACGGCCCGTGCCATCAAGGAGCGTGCCCTGTGACCCCCGACAAAGCCGGCGGGACGACGCTGGACATCACGGACCTGAAGGTCACCATCGGCGGCAGGGAGATCCTGCGCGGCGTGGACCTGTCGCTCCAGGAGGGCCGGGTGCACGGTCTGGCCGGGGAGAGCGGGTCCGGCAAGACCATGACCGGCCTGGCGGTGCTGGGGCTGCTGCCGCACGGCGCGCGGGCCACCGGGCGCATCGCGCTCGGCGACCGTGACCTGCTGACGCTGCCGCCCCGCGAGCTCAACAAGGTGCGCGGCGGCGAGGTGGCGATGGTCTTCCAGGACCCGGCCACAAGCCTGCACCCGATGCTGTCGGTGGGCAGGCAGCTCACCGAGCACATGCGCCACCACCTCCAGCTCGGCAGGAAGGAGGCGCGGGCCAGGGCGGTGGAGCTGCTCGGCAAGGTCCGCATCCCGGGCGCCGAGGAGGCGTACGGGCGTTTCCCGCACCAGTTCTCGGGCGGCATGCGGCAGCGCATCGCGATCGCCATCGCGCTGGCCTGCTCGCCCCGGGTGCTCATCGCCGACGAGCCGACGACCGCGCTCGACGTCACCGTGCAGGCCGGCGTGCTGCGGCTGCTGCGCGGCCTGTGCGACGAGCTGGGGCTGGCGGTGCTGCTGGTCACCCACGACCTGGGTGTCATGTCGGCGATCGCCGACGAGGTCAGCGTGATGAAGGACGGGCTCGTCGTCGAGACCGGGCCGCGCGGCCAGGTCCTGCGGGAGCCGTCGCACGCGTACACCCGATCGCTGCTGGACTCGCTCCCCGGGGAGACCGCATGACGCTGGAGATCGCATGACGCTGGAGATCACGGACCTGGTGGTCGAGCACCGCTCCCCCGGCCGGCCGGTGGTCCGGGCCGTGGCGGGGGCGAGCCTGACCGTGCGGCCCGGCGAGGTCGTCGGGCTGGTCGGCGAGTCGGGATGCGGCAAGTCGACGCTGGCCCGCGCGGTCTGCGGGCTGAACCCGGTCACCGAGGGGTTCATCACGTTCGAGGGGCAGCCGGTCACGCCGCTCGGGCTGCGCCGCCGTACGCTGACGGGCGTCCAGATGGTGTTCCAGGACCCGTACGCGTCGCTGAACCCGCGGCGGCGCGTCGGCGACCAGATCGCCGACGGCCTGCGCACGGCGCGCGACGACGGCACCGACCCGGCCGACCTGCTGGAACGGGTGGGGCTGCCGCGGGAGTTCGCCGGGCGGCATCCGCACGAGTTCTCGGGCGGCCAGCGGCAGCGCATCGCGATCGCGCGGGCGCTGGCGGCCCGGCCGCGGATGCTGATCGGCGACGAGCCGATCTCCGCGCTGGACGCCTCCGCCCAGGCGCAGGTCGCCACCCTGATGCGGGACCTGGCGGTGGACTCGGGCGCGGGGCTGCTGTTCATCAGCCACGACCTGTCGGTGGTGCGGCTGATCGCCGACCGGATCGCCGTCATGTACCTGGGCCGGATCGTCGAGGTCGGCGACACGGCCGAGGTGTGGGACAACCCCCGCCACCCGTACACGCAGGCCCTGCTGCGGGCGATCCCCAAGCCGGACGGGATGGGGATGCTGCCGGAGGAGCTGCCCGGCGACGTGCCGGACCCGGCGGCGCCCCCGTCGGGCTGCCGGTTCCACCCGCGCTGCCCGTTCGCGATGGACGTGTGCCGGGAGAAGGAGCCCGAGCCGGGGCCGGTGGCCTGCTGGCTGCACGAGCCCGCGTGACCGGCGGCCGGACCGGGGGCCCGGCCGGGGACGGCACCGGGGACGGGATCGGGAGCGGGGTCGGCGGCGGGCGGCTGGGGGCCGTGCGCGCCGCCATGGCGGAGGCGGGCGTGGACGCGCTGGTGCTGCGCCCGTCGCCGGACTTCCGGTTCCTGGGGGGTACGGGCCAGGGCTTCCTCGTGGTCACGCCCGCGGCGTGCGAGGAGACGGACGACCCGGGCCTGATCGTCCCCGCCGGGGCGCGGCGGGTGGGGGTGGACCCGGAGATGCGGGTCCGTGAGCTGTTCGGGCTGTCGCTGGAGGCGGAGCTGGTGCCGGCGACGGCCGTGCTGGCGCCGCTGCGGCTGCGCAAGGAGCCGGACGAGGTCGGGGCGGTGGCGCGGGCGGCCCTGGCGGCCGATGCGGTGCTGGCGGGGGTGCGGGAGCTGGCCTGGTTCGGGGCGACGGAGCGGGCGATGGCGCGTCGGCTGGCGGCGCTGCTGCTGGAGTCCGGGTGCGAGGAGATCCTCTCGGTGCGCGTCGCGGCGGGCGAGCACACCGCCCGGCCGGCGCACCGGCCCGGCGAGCGGGTGATCAACCCCGGCGACGCGCTGCTGGTGTCGCTGTGCGGGCGGTGGGAGGGGCACTGCGCCGAGGTGGCGCGGGTCTTCGCCGTCGCCGAGCCGCCGGAGGACTTCGAGGCGATGCACTCGGTGGTGCTCGCCGCGCACGCCGCCGCCCAGCGGTCGGTACGGCCCGGCGTCCCGGCCTCGGAAGTGGCGGCCGCGGTGCGCGAGGTGATCGACGGCAGCGGCTACGGCCGGTTCGCCGCCCCGCAGGCCGGGAGGGGGGTCGGCCGGGGCCACCGGGAGGGGCCGTGGCTGCGGGCGGGCGACGACACGCCGCTGGAGACCGGGATGACGCTGTGCGTGGAGCCGGCGATCTACGTGCCGGAGCTGTTCGGGGCACGGGTGGCGGACGTGGTGGTGTGCGGGCCCGGCGGGGCGTCGCCGCTGCATCCGGGCATGGTCCCGGTGACCCTGTGGGTGCTGGACCGCTGAGGCGGCCCGCAAACCCACCCTGTACCTTTTTATGCAACCATGCCGGATAAATCCTCCTTAAGGTTGTTTGCGTGTTGTTTGAGAAGGGATGGGCGACTTCCCCTCTGCGGTGGCTGATGGACACCCTGGGGCACGCCCAGCTGCAACGGATGACGGGCGAGCCCGGCCTCGTGGCCGCGGTGGACCAGCACGCGGCGGCGCTCCGGGACACGATCGCGCTCGACCGGGAGACGCTCGGCGACTACCTCCTGGGCTTCGCCGACGAGCTGCGGCACCGCGGCTGGACCGTCCGCGAGGAGCTGGACGCGGTCGCCCTGCGGCTGACCGCCATCTGCTGGCTCGCCCGCGAGCTGGACCTGCTGGCCGACGAGTCCCCCGCCTGACCTTCCCGGCGACCCTCGCCCGCCTTACCCGGCGCGTTCGCGCCTCCCCCGGCGCGGTCCGGCCCGCCCCTCCCCCTGCGGCACTCCCGCCGTGACGCGTAGCCGGCAGGCGGGGGCCCGGGCGCGTCACGGGTGCACGCGTCCGGGCCTCCAGAGCCGGCGATCAGGCGTCGCGGCCGGGGTCGGGCCCCATGCCGCCCCTCGGGCCCCCCTCCGTCCACGGACGGTCCTCACTCGGACGTCCCGGCTCGGCGGGCCGGCCCATCGTGCCGGGACGGTCCGCGGCGCCGGGCTCCATGCCGCTCCGCCCGGCCTGACCCGGCCCCATCCCGGTCTGGCCGGTCTGGCCCGGCCCCATCCCGGTCTGGCCGGTCTGGCCCGGCTCCGCCGGCCGGCCCGGCTCCATGGGCTGACCGGGCGGCATGGGCTGGGCGGAAGGACGCGCGCCCATCTCGCCCGCCTGCTCCGAGCGCGGCGGAGCGCCGGCGGTCTCCGGCGTCCTCGCGGCCTCTCGCCCGGGAGCCATCTGCTGGGCGTCCTGGCGCCCCCGCTGGTACGCCTCGGCCTGCGCCCGGGCCTGCGGCGCCTGGCTCTCCATGCGGTCGAGCCAGCGATCCCACCGCTGCTGCATCGGCCGCACCATGCCGCCGCCGATCCCGATCGCGATGATGGCGCCCACGGTCGCGAGCACGGTGATCAGCACCGGCGTGGTGACCGTGGTGGCAACGCCGATCTGGTTCAGGGCGGCGATGATGCCCAGCGCCCAGATGAACACGGAGGCGGCCGTCGCGATCCACCGCCCGTACGAGAGTCCGCCCAGCATGCCGTTCACGAGATCTCGGACGGCGGCGGCGATGGCGCCGGCGACCACCACGATGATGATCGCCACGATCGCCTTGGGCAGCCAGGCCACCACACCGGTCAGCAGCGCGGAGATCGGATTGGGCCCGAACACGCTGAAGGCGATCTGCAGGGTGACCAGGATGATCGCGTAGTAGATGATCTTCCCGACCAGGGTGCTGGCGTCGTAGCGGCTGCGCTCCATCACTCGCCCCATGCCGCTGCGCTCCACCGCGCGGTCGAAGCCCACCCGCTCCAGGATCTTGTCGGCGACCTTCGCCAGCAGCTTGGCGATCAGCCAGCCGATGACCAGTATGACGATGAAGGCGACCAGCCTCGGTACGAACGTGGCGATCTGCCGGAAGACGTCCGTCAGGCCTTGGCCGATGTTGATGTCCACGGGTTTCCTCCTTCGAGGATCCAACGCAATCGCGCTACCCCAGACAGGACATTTCACACACTCTCCGCGACGAAGCGGGTGCCCAACGCCATATCGGACATCAAATCCGCAGGTCAAGGGAGATCCACGACCGTCTCACGGAGTGTAATCGCCAATCGCACAGGGTAATGATCAGGTCATGCTGCGGATCGGCGTCTCGGGCGTGCACGGCTCGGCGGACATGGTCATCTGCGGGTGGCGCGACGGCCGGCCGGGCCGGCTTCGCACCGGCGTCAAGCTGATCTTCGAGGCGGGCGGCGTCGTCCCGCGCCTGCCGGGACTGCGGACCGGCAGCCGGGTGGCCCGCGGGCCGGAGGCCATCGCGCGGGCGCTGTGCGAGGGCGTGGACGTGGTGGTCACCGAGCCCGGCGACCCGGCCGCGGTCGTGGTGGCGGCCGGCATGTGGCACTACGGCTGGACGGCCGAGGACGTGGGGGCACTGGCCGGCGCCACGGTCGCGGGCCTCGCCCTGGCCGCGCAGCGGGCGCCGTGCGTGATGGAGATCCGCCGGGACGGCGGCGCGGCACTGGACGGCGAGGTGAAGGCGGATGCGGTGCTGGCCTGCCTGGCCGCCCGCTTCCACTCGGGCCGCTATCCGACGCCCGTGGTGACGGTCCTGCTGGAGTCGGTCCGGCTCAGCCAGGAGGCGCCGTGCCGGGTCCGCATCGCCCCCTGCGCGGGCGAACCCGTCCATGCCCGCTAGCCTGCCCACGCCTCCCGAAGCGCAGCGCCTACCGTAGGACAGAGCGCCCCGTCCGGCGGGCGCTCCGACCATCGCGCAGGGAGTCAGTGTGAAGATCACAGGAGTTGAGCTGCGGCGGATCGCGATGCCGCTGGTGGCGCCGTTCCGCACGTCGTTCGGCACCGAGACGGCCCGTGACGTGCTGCTGGTCAGGGTCGTCACGCCGGATGCCGAGGGGTGGGGCGAGTGCGTGGCGATGTCGGAGCCGCTCTACTCCTCCGAGTACGTGGACGGCGCGGCCGAGGTGATCCGCCGCTTCCTGCTGCCCGCCCTGCCGCCGTCGCCGGACGTCCACGCCGTGGGCCGCGCCCTGGAGCCGGTCAAGGGGCACCGCATGGCCAAGGCCGCCCTGGAGACGGCCGTGCTGGACGCGCAGCTGCGCGCCTCCGGCGAGTCGTTCGGCCGCTTCCTCGGCGCGGCCCGCGACCGGGTGCCCTGCGGCGTGTCGGTCGGCATCATGGACTCGATCCCGCGCCTGCTGGACGCCGTCGAGGGCTACCTCGGCGAGGGGTACGCGCGGATCAAGCTGAAGATCGAGCCCGGCTGGGACGTGGAGCCGGTCCGGGCGGTGCGCGAGCGCTTCGGCGACGACCTGCTGCTCCAGGTCGACGCCAACGCCGCGTACACGCTGGTGGACGCCCCCCGCCTGGCCCAGCTCGACGCGTTCAACCTGCTGCTGATCGAGCAGCCGCTGGCCAACGACGACCTCGTGCAGCACGCCCGCCTGGCGCGGCGGCTGCGCACGCCGATCTGCCTGGACGAGTCGATCGAGTCGGCCGAGCACGCCGCCGCCGCGATCGAGCTGGGCGCCTGCTCGATCGTGAACATCAAGCCGGGCCGGCTGGGCGGCTACCTGGAGGCCCGGCGCGTCCACGACCTGTGCCGGGCGCACGGCGTCGCGGTGTGGTGCGGCGGCATGCTGGAGACCGGCATCGGCCGGGCCGCGAACGTGGCGCTGGCGGCGCTGCCCGGCTTCACGCTGCCGGGCGACACGTCGGCCTCGCGCCGGTACTACGCGACGGACGTCACCGAGCCGTTCGAGCTGAGCGACGGCCACCTGGACGTGCCCACCGGCCCCGGGCTCGGCGTGGACCCGATCCCGTCGATCCTCGACGAGGTCACCACGTCCACGGAGTGGATCCCGCTGTAGGCGGCCGCCCGGAGGCCCCGGAATAATCCGTTGCCGGGCGGCGCTGAGGCTCGGCACCATGGTCATCATGTTCCGGCACGCCACCTTCGCGACGCCCGCCACCGCGGGCGCTTCGCGGCGTGTCCGCGACGGCCTGGAGCGCTGACCTCTTCCCGTGCGTCCGAGTGACCCGGCGGGGGGAGGTCGACGGCCCCACGGGTCACCACCGGGACTCCAGGCTCCAAGGAAGGCATCATGGCCAAGCAGGCCTACGTGCGGAACAAGCCGCACCTCAACATCGGCACGATGGGACACGTCGACCACGGCAAGACCACGCTGACCGCCGCCATCACGAAGGTGCTGGCCGAGCGCGGGCAGGCCACGTACACGCCGTTCGAGCGGATCGACCGCACCCCGGAGGAGCACTCCAGGGGCATCACGATCAACATCTCGCACGTCGAGTACGAGACCGCCAACCGGCACTACGCCCACGTCGACATGCCGGGCCACGCCGACTACGTGAAGAACATGATCACGGGTGCGGCGCAGCTCGACGGCGCCATCCTCGTCGTGTCGGCGCAGGACGGCATCATGCCGCAGACGCGGGAGCACGTGTTGCTCGCCCGGCGCGTCGGCGTCGACCACCTCGTCGTCGCCGTCAACAAGGCCGACGGGGCCGACCCGGAGCTGACCGAGCTCGTCGAGCTGGAGCTGCAGGAGCTCCTCGAGGGCCACGGCTACCGGGACGTCCCGATGGTGCGGGTGTCCGGGCTGCGGGCGCTGGAGGGCGCCGCCGAGTGGACGGCGTCCATCGAGGCGCTGCTGCGGGCCGTGGACGAGCACGTGCCCGTGCCGGTCCGCTACGTGGACGCGCCGTTCCTCATGCCGGTCGAGAACGTGCTCACCGTCACCGGGCGGGGCACGGTCGTCACCGGCGCCATCGAGCGGGGCACCGTCACCGTGGGCGACACGGTGGAGGTGGTCGGTCTCGGCGACGGCCTCACCGCGGTGGTGACCGGGGTGGAGACGTTCGGCCGGACGATGGAGCGGGGCGAGGCCGGGGACAACGCCGCCGTCCTGCTGCGCGGGGTCCGCCGCGACCAGGTGCGGCGTGGCATGGTCCTGGCCGCGCCCGGCAGCCAGCGGGCGCACCGGTCGTTCACGGCCCGGCTCTACCTCCTCACGGCCGAGGAGGGGGGCCGGCGGCGGCCGGTCGCGCCGGGGTACCGGCCGCAGTTCTACCTGCGGACCACGGACGTGCCCGGCGAGCTGGCGCTCGACGGGCCGGCCGAGCCCGGCCAGACCGTGGAGGCGCGGGTCGAGCTGGGCAAGGCCGTCGCGGTCGAGCCGGGGCTCGGCTTCGCGATCCGTGAGGGCGGCCTGACCGTCGGCGCGGGCACGGTCCTCGCCGTCCCCGACTGAGGCACCGGCCTGGCAGGGGAACGCCCGGAAGCGGAGACGCGGCCGCTTCCGGGCGTTCGTCGTGGGTAGGGGAGGCGCATGGCGACGCTCATGGACAAGCTGCGCGCGTACCTGCGCAGCCCTCAGGGACAGCAGACGATCGAGAAGGCCAAGCGGATGGCGAACGATCCGCGCAACCAGGACAAGGCGCGGCGGTTCCTCGACAAGTTCCGCACCAAGCGCCCCTGATCCGGCCGGCCCTGATCCGGCGCTCCGGGCCGCCCGGACCCCGGGCGGGCCGGAGCCCGCCGGGGCCGGGGTCGTGCGCGGCTCAGGCCGGGTCGAAGCGCAGCCGGAAGGAGGCCGGCTCCGGGCGCAGCTCGTAGGCGGGCAGCGTGCCGGGGCCGCAGCTCGCCGTGCCGATGCCGTGCTGGGCGAGGTCCAGGTTGACGTGAACCCGGTCGCCCGGCACGAGGTCGGGCCGGTGGCGGGCGCGTTCGAGGTCGGCCGTGCTCCACCGCCGGGCCGTGAGCCCGAACACGGGATCTCCCGCCACCCGCACGCCGCGCCCGCCGGAGCCGGTCAGCGTGGCCCAGCGGACCTCCGCCCGGTGACCGTTCTCCTGGGGGCGGACGTACGGGGTCTGCAGCTCCTCGACGGTGGCGGACCAGCGGCCGACCCTGGCCGCCATCCCGGTGTCGGGGTACGCCTCGCCCGGACCCCGTCCGAACCAGGTGACGTCCCCGAGGTCGCCGGGGAGCGCCATGACGACGCCGAGCCTCGGGATCGGGCCGGCCCACTCGCCTTCGGGTTCGACCTCGACGGTGAGCGTGAGGCCGTCGCCGGCGGCCGCCCACCGGTAGGTGACGCGCATGCCGGCGTCGGTGGCGGCGGGCGCCACCCGGGTGCGTACGACGAGCCCGTCCGGCTCCGGCACAGCCACCTCGTCCACGCGGTGGGTGAGCCGGTGCAGGCCGGCCTCCCGCCACGCGGCGGCGAGGCCGCCGTACCGGTCGTTGTCGGTGGGCGCCCGCCACAGCTCCAGGCGGGGCCCGTCGACGTCCAGCCCGAACAGCCGGACGAGCCGCCCGCTGCCGGCGTCGAACCGCCCTCCTCCGACGGCGATCTCCCCGGCGACCGTGACCGGCGAGACGCTCGCGCCCGCCCGAGGTGCCGGATCCCCGGCGGCGTTCCCGGCAGGGGCCAGGCGGGTCTGCCCCCACGCGACCTCGTGCCCGGCCTCGGCCCACGGCTCGTCGGCGGCCAGCACGGCGCGCACGGTCAGCCACCGCTCCCCTGCCCCCTCCGGCAGGTCGGGCAGCTTGACCTCGCCGCCCCCGGCGGGGACGTCGAGCGTGAACCGCGTCAGCGGCTCACCGTCCGCCTCCACCGTGGCGTGGAAGTCCAGGTGCGACAGGTCGCGGAAGCCGTACCCACCGCTCACCCGCACGATCCCGTCGCCGAACGCGAAGCGGACCGGCTCGAAGACCTTCTTGAGGTCCAGCAGCCCGGGCGACGGCGTGCGGTCGGGGAAGACCAGCCCGTCGATGACGAAGTTGCCGTCGTGGACCGGCTCGCCGTAGTCGCCGCCGTAGGCGTACTCCAGCTCAGGGTGGGCGAGCCCGTGGTCGATCCACTCCCAGACGAACCCGCCGGCCAGCCGCGGGTACCGCTCGAACAGCTCCTGGTACTCGGCCAGGCCGCCGGGTCCGAGCCCCATGGCGTGGGCGTACTCGCACTGCATGAACGGCATGCGCCGCCGTCGCGCGTCGAGCTCGGGGTCGGGCAGCGGATCCTCGGTGCCGCGCCCGATGGCCTCGACCTCGGCGTGGCCCGCGTACATCCGGGAGTACACGTCGGCGTTCGCGCACGACCAGTCGCCCTCGTAGTGGATCGGCCGGGACGGGTCGCGCTCGCGCGTCCAGTCGGCCATGACGGCGAGGTTGCGGCCGACGCCCGCCTCGTTGCCGAGCGACCACATGATGACGCTCGGGTGGTTCTTGTCGCGCTCGACCGTGCGGCGCATGCGGTCGAGGTACGCCTCGGCCCAGCGCGGGTCGTCGGTGGGGTTGGCGCGCCAGGCGACCTGGCCGAAGCCGTGGGTCTCCAGGTCGCACTCGTCCACGACCCACAGGCCCAGCTCGTCGCACAGGTCGAGGAAGTCGGGGTGCGGCGGGTAGTGGCTGGTGCGCACGGCGTTGACGTTGTGCCGCTTCATCAGCAGGACGTCCTGCCGCATGGTCTCGTACGGCACGGCGCGCCCGTGCTCGGGGTGGAACTCGTGCCGGTTCACGCCCTTGAGCAGCAGCGGCCGGCCGTTGGCGAGCAGGACGCCGTCCTCGATGGAGATCGTCCGGAATCCCACGCGCAGCCGCACGGTCTCCCCGGGGCAGGCCACGGCGGCGTCGTAGAGGCGCGGCGTCTCGGCAGTCCACGGCTCCACGTCCAGGGTGACCGGGGTGCCGGGCTCCAGGCCGTCGACGCCCAGCTCGGGCACGCTGAGCAGGCCGGGGCCGTCGAAGCTCAGCGTTCCCCGGCCGTCCTCGTACGAGGCTCGGACGAACACGTCGGCGGTGGACCGGGTGAGCGTGACGTCCCGGAAGATGCCGGGAAGCCACCACATGTCCTGGTCCTCCAGGTAGCTGGCGGCCGACCACTGGTGGACGCGGACGGCCAGCACGTTGCGGCCCGGCCGCAGGTACGGGCCGGCGTCGAACTCGGCGGCGAGCCGGCTGCCGGTGGTGAAGCCCAGCTCGTGGCCGTTGAGCCAGACCCGGGCGTACGACTCGACGCCCTCGAACCGGAGCCGCCCGCCGCTCCACCCCTCGGGCAGGTCGAAGGCGCGCCGGTAGTCACCGGTGGGGTTCTCGGTCGGAACGTGGGGCGGGTCGATCGGGAACGGGTAGGAGACGTTGGTGTAGGCAGGGGCGCCGTGGCCGTGCAGCGGCCAGTGCGACGGCACGGGCAGCTCGTCCCACGCGGAGTCGTCGTGGCCGGGGTCGGCGAAGTCCTCCGGCACGGCGGCCGTCGGCGACAGGCGGAAGCGCCACGTGCCGTTGAGGTCGAGGGAGGGGGCGTCGGAACGCAGAGCCGCCCGGGGCGCCAGGCGGCCCGAGCCAGGAGTGAAGTGTGCGAGATCCATCGCCGCCTGAGCCTAGAGGTTCCAGCCTGTTTCGTCAGCGATGAGTTCGGCGTCACGGATGTGGCGCCCCTCCGGATTGACGGCCTGCGGGGAACGCAGCGCAAGCGTTGCTTGGGCTTGAGCGGGGATCCGCCGGTCCGCGGGGCTTGGTTTCGGCCCGGCAGCCCCGCAAGGTGAGACGGAAAGATGCGAACGAACAGGGAGCACACGGTGGGCACGCCCGCCGGCACCCGTACGACCGCGCAGGGCGACACCGGGGCCGCCGGTGAGCTCGCGCGGCTCGTGGCGGCGCTGCGCGCGGCGGGGTGCGGCGAGGTGGCGGCCGACGCGGGTCGGCGCGCCCAGTACGCCGCCGACGCCTCCAACTACCGGCGGGTCCCGATGGCCGTGGTGTTCCCCCGCGAGCGGCGGCACGTCATCGAGGCGGTGGCGGTGTGCCGCCGCCTGGGCGTGCCGATCACGTCGCGCGGCGCCGGCACCAGCACCTCCGGGCAGGCCGTCGGCTCGGGCGTGGTCCTCGACTTCTCCCGGTACCTCAACCGCGTCCTCGCGGTGGACCCCGAGGCGCGCACGGCGACCGTCGAGCCGGGAACCGTCCTGGACGACCTCCAGAAGGCCGCCGCCGCGCACGGACTGGTGTTCGGCGCGGACCCGTCCACGCACAGCCGCTGCACGCTCGGCGGCATGATCGGCAACAACGCCTGCGGCTCGCACTCTCTGGCCTGGGGGCGTACCGCCGACAACCTGGTGGCGCTGGAGGTCCTCACCTACTCCGGGACCGTGATGACGGTCGGCGCGATGACGGAGCAGGAGATCCGGGCGGCCGTCGCGGAGGGCGGCGAGCGCGGCCGGCTGGTCGGCGCGCTGGCGGAGCTGGCCCGCCGCAACCTGGCCACGCTGCGGACCGGGCTCGGCCGCTTCCCCCGGCAGGTGTCGGGCTACGCGCTGGAGCACCTGCTGCCCGAGCACGGGTTCCACCTGGCCAGGGCGCTGGCCGGCAGCGAGGGCACGTGCGCGGTGATCCTGTCGGCGACCGTGCGCCTGGTCGCGCCGCCGCCGGCGCGGGCCCTGGTCGTCCTCGGGTTCGCCGGCGCGGGTGAGGCGGCGGACGCGGTCCCCGCGCTGCTGGCGCACCGGCCGCTGGCCCTGGAGGGGCTGGACCGGGCGCTGACCGGCATCGTGACCCGGCCGGCTACCCGGGCCGAGATCGAGGCGCTGCCCGCGGGCCAGGCGTGGCTGTTCGCGGAGCTGGGCGGCGACCCGGCCGAGCTACCGGAGCGGGCGCGGGCGCTGTGCGAGGCGGCCGGGCGGTCGGCCGGGTCCACCGGCGCGCTGACCGTCACCGACCCCGGGCGGGCGCGGCGGCTGTGGCGGATCCGAGAGGACGGGGCCGGCCTGGCGACCCGGCTGCCCGACGGGTCGGAGGCGTGGCCCGGCTGGGAGGACGCCGCGGTGCCGCCCGCGCGGCTCGGCTCGTACCTGCGCGGTTTCACCGCCCTCATGGACCGGTACGGGCTGCGCGGCGCGGTGTACGGCCACTTCGGCGAGGGCTGCCTGCACGTGCGCATCGACTTCGACTTCGGCACCGAGGCCGGCGTGGCCCGGTTCCGGTCCTTCCTCACGGACGCGGCGCGCCTGGTGGCCGAGCACGGCGGCTCGCTGTCCGGCGAGTACGGCGACGGACAGGCCCGCTCCGAGCTGCTGCCGCTCATGTACGGGCCGGAGGTCATGGCGCTGTTCGAGCGGTTCAAGGACCTGTGGGACCCGGGCGGCGGCCTCAACCCCGGCATGATCGTCCGGGCCCGGCCGGTGGACGGCGACCTGCGGGTGGACCCGCGCCGGCCCTCGGTCCCGCTGGCCACCGTGCTGCCGCTCGGCTCCGACGGCGGCGACCTGGCCAGGGCGGCCCGCCGCTGCGTCGGCGTCGGCAAGTGCCGCACCGCCGATCACCGGGGCGAGGTGATGTGCCCCAGCTACCGCGTCACCCTGGACGAGAAGGACTCCACGCGCGGCCGCGCCCGCCTGCTGTACGAGATGACGCAGGGCCAGGTGATCACCACGGGGTGGCGCTCGCCGGAGGTGCTCGACGCGCTCGACCTGTGCCTGTCGTGCAAGGGGTGCAGCGTGGACTGCCCCGTCGGCGTGGACGTGGCCACCTACAAGTCCGAGTTCCTGCACCACCACTACCGCCGCCGGCCGCGGCCCGCCTCGCACTACTCGATGGGCTGGCTGCCGCTGCTCGCCCGGCCCGCCTCACGGATGCCGCGCCTGGTCAACGCCGTGCTGTCCTCGCCTCTGTCCCCGCTGATCAAGCGGCTCGGCGGGGTCGCGCGCGAGCGGGAGCTGCCCCGCTTCGCCGGCGAGACGTTCCTGACGTGGTTCCGGCGGCGGCCGTCCCCCGCCGGCGAGGCGACGCGTGGGCCGGTCATGCTCTGGGTGGACTCCTTCGACAACCACTTCAGCCCGTCGGTGCTGCGCGCCGGCGTGCGGGTGCTGGAGAGCGCCGGGTACGAGGTCCGCGTGCCGCCGGGCACGCAGTGCTGCGGGCTGACCTGGTTCACGACCGGCCAGCTCGGCACGGCCCGCCGCCTCGGCCGCCGGACCCTGGACGCGCTCGGGCCGGCGCTGGAGGAGGGCGTGCCGGTGGTCGGGCTGGAGCCCAGCTGCACCGCGATGCTGAGGACGGACCTGCCGGAGCTGCTCCACGGGGACGGACGGGCCCGCCTGCTCACCGGGGCCACCGTGGGCCTGGCCGAGCTGCTGGTCCGCTCCGGGTGGGAGCCGCCCGGGGCCGGCGGCCGTTCGATCAGCCAGACCCACTGCCACCAGCACGCGACCAGCGGCTTCGACGCCGACGCGGAGCTGCTGCGGCGCATGGGCGTGGACAACACGGCGCTGAGGTCCGGGTGCTGCGGGCTGGCCGGCAACTTCGGCTTCGAGCGGGGCCACTACGAGGTGTCGGTGGCGGCGGGCGAGCAGGTGCTCCTGCCGGCCGTACGGGCCGCCGCGCCGGACACGGCGGTGCTGGCGGACGGCTTCAGCTGCCGCACCCAGATCGCCCAGGGCACCGGCCGCCGGGCCACCCACCTCGCCGAGCTGATCGCCGAAGCACTCTGACCCCTTCGCCCGCCGCGTCGCTCACGTCCCCACCGCGCACCGGCCCCGTCAGGGCCGCCCCCGGGAGTCCCGGTAACGTCCACGGACATGATGCGTTGCCTGATTCTCGATGACTACCAGGGTGTCGCCCTCACCATGGCCGACTGGTCGGCCGTGGAGGCGCGGAGCCTGCGCGAGCACATCACCGACCACGACGACCTGGTCCGGGCCGCCGAGGACTGCGAGATCGTGATGATCATGAGGGAGCGGACGCCCTTTCCCGCCTCGCTGTTCGCCCGGCTGCCCGAGCTGCGTCTGCTGATCACCTCGGGCATGCGCAACGCGGCCGTCGACCTGGAGGCCGCCTCCGCCCACGGCGTCACGGTGTGCGGCACGGCCAGCAGCCCCACCCCGCCCGCCGAGCTCACCTGGGCCCTGATCCTCGGCCTGGCGCGCCGGCTGGTCCCGGAGGCGACGTCGCTGCGCGAGAACGGCCCCTGGCAGCGGAGCGTCGGGCTGGACCTGCACGGGAGCACCCTCGGGCTGCTCGGCCTGGGCAAGATCGGTCGCCAGGTCGCCCGGGTGGGGCAGGCGTTCGGCATGAACGTGGTCGCGTGGAGCCAGAACCTCACCGCGGAACGGACCGACCCTCTCGGTGTGCGGCTCGCGGCCTCCAAGGACGCGCTGATGGCCGGGTCCGACATCGTCTCGGTCCACCTGGTTCTCGGCGAACGCACCCGCGGCCTGGTGGGCCGCCACGAGCTGGGCCTGATGCGCCCGACGGCCTACCTGGTCAACACCTCGCGCGCGGCCATCGTCGACCAGGAAGCCCTCGTGGAGGCTCTCCGCGCCGGCTCCATCGCCGGCGCCGGGCTGGACGTCTTCGACACCGAGCCGCTGCCGGGCGACCACCCGCTGCGCACCCTGCCCGACGTGCTCGCCACGCCGCACCTCGGCTACGTCACCACAGGCAACTACCGGACGTACTACCGGGAGGCGGTCGAGGACATCCACGCCTTCCTCGCCGGTGAGCCGATACGCCTGCTCAACCCCTGAGCCTGTCCCCCTCACGCCGGCCGGAGCGCGCTCGCGACGCGGCGGCGGCGCCGGACAGGCCGTACACGCGGGCGGCGTTCTCGGCGCCCACCAGGGACGCCACCCGCGCCGCCTGGCCGGCCGACCACTCCCCCTCCGCCACGAACCCGCCCAGCACCAGCGCCGTCGCGCGCCGCCACAGCGTCGCGCCCAGGTGGTGCAGCTCGGCCGGCCCCCAGGCGTCGGAGGAGAACAGCAGCTTGGCGAACGGCGCCACCTCCAGGCTCTCCGCCACCAGCGCGGCGGCGCGGGCGCCGGTGTAGGTGACGCCCAGCCCCACGTCGAGGTGGACGTTCGGGTAGGCGTGGGCGAGGTGGCCGGCGTTGCGGTGGTACGGGTAGCAGTGGAGGAGCATCAGCGGGACCCCGGTCGGCTCGGCCCGCTCGATGAGCCCCCGCAGCAGCAGCGGGTCCGCCCGGCGCAGGTCCACGTCGGGATCGCCGAAGCCGGTGTGGAACTGGAGCGGCAGACCGCGTTCCAGACCCGTCCAGATGAGGTGCCGCAGCAGCACGGGATCCGTGACCCTCCACCTCGCCTCGCCCGGGCCGCTCGCCTCCGCCTCCGCCAGCCAGCGGCCGGCCGCCTCGGTGACCTCGGCCGCCGAGGGCGGGGACGGGTCGAACTCCAGGCCGTGCCGGTAGGCCACGACGGTCTTCAGGCCGCGCGCCGTACGGGACCGCTCCCCCAGGGCCTCGGCGAACCGCCGCGCGAACGCGCCCGCCCCGCAGCCGGACGCGGCCACCCGCTCGGCGACCTGCTCCAGGCGCACGACCTCGTCCACGGGCACGCCGGTGACCTCGGCCATGCCGGCCGGCCCCAGGATCTCCTCGCCCCGGTAGCCCGTCTCCAGCAGGTAGTGGCCGACGCCCGCGGCGCCGAGGAGCCGCCGGTTGACCTCACCGGCGCCCAGCCGGGCCCGGCGCGCCAGGTACTCCTCGGGCGAAGGGTGCGGGTCGAGGCCCAGCACGGGGGCGCAGTGCCGGAGGATGGCGTGTCCGAGCTGCGAGTCGAAGGAGGTCATCCAGCCCGGCACCGGCCGGTCCGACTCGGTGATCAGCTCCTCGAACGCGCGGCGGGACAGGTCGTGCGCGGTGGCGCCGTGGACGTGGTGGTCCACCAGGGGCAGGTCGTCGATGATCTCGGTGAGGTCGGCGGCCATCGGCGCTCCTCCGCTGGTTCGGCACCGCTCCGCTCCCGCCGTACCCGCCGTTCACCCGCCCCATGCCACCGGGCGGCCCGCCTGGGCCGCGGGGCGCTACCTGACCTTGATCGTCGTCGCCATCCCGTGCGCGCGGTGCGCGTCGACCGGGCACCACAGGTGGTACATCCCCTTGCGCAGCGTGACCGACAGCGACGTCCGGCCGCCGGGCGGAATGATCGCGGACGTCGCGGCGACATGAGGCCCCTTGATCGACAGACCGTGCGGGACGTGGCCGGCGTTGCGGATCCTGAACGTGTGGGCGCCGGGCCGGAAGTGGGCCGTCGAGAGCGCCAGGTGGAACTCCGTCTCCGTCACCACGACGGTCGTGCTCGCCCGGGCCCGGGCCTGGGCCTGGGGCGCCGCCGCCCCGATCGTCCCCCCGTACGCCGCCAGCGTCACCGCGGCGACGACGAGTCCCGCCGCCGGGCGCCGCGTGCCTCCACGAAGAAGCGCAACAGACATGATCGCCATCCCTTCATCGCGTGGACCGATGACCGCCATGGCCGCCCCCTGCCTGCCCGGCCGCGCGTCACGCTATCCCCACGCGACGCCCATCACTGCGCACGGATCGGGTCGCCACCGGCGCGTCGCCCGCGTCCTGGTTCACCGCGACCCTGCGGGTAGGTAAGTCCTGCACGCCTCAGCTCGGGGGGAGGTGCGGCGGTGCTGACGGAATTCGATACCGCCATGCTGATTCCGATCGGCGTCCTGCTCGTGGTGATCGCGGTCCTCAAGATTGAGAGCGTCATCACCGCCCGGAACGAGCGCCGCAACCGCAGAGATGCCGGCGACTCCTCCGACGAGGGCGGACCGTGACCCCGTCCGGGACCGGTGAGCCCCGCGAGGGCGCCCGCCGGGTGAGGCGAGCGCCCTCGGGGCGTCAGGCGGCTGCCTTGGCCGAGATCGCGACCGTGGCCTGGCGGGTGACCCCGCTGACCGTGACCGCGACCGTCACCTGTCCCGCGCGCCGCGCCGTCAGCGTGCCCGTCTCCGGGTCGAGCACCGCCACGTGCCACGGCTTGGCCGTCCGGGCGGGGCCGACGTGCAGGTTGGGCGAGCCCGACCAGGCGGCCGACACCGGGTAGGAGGCCGGCACGGCCCGCGTCCCCTGCTTGACCTCTGCCGTGACCCGGCCGGTGCCGCCGGGGGCGAGCGTGGCGGGCACCGTGAGCGTGAGCTCGTCCACGTGCGGCCGCACCTGCGTGCCGATCCAGGCCGGCGCGTCCACGAACCAGTTCCGCTTGACCTGCTCGGCCTCCTTCGGCGTCACCGGGTCCACGCCCCACAGCGACCAGCCGGTGAACCCGCCGTCATCGGCGGAGGTGGCGGGGTTCTTGCCGGAGTTGCCGTTGATGAAGTACGGCACCGCGTCCACCCGCGAGGCGTGGAAGGTGCCGACGTGCGCGCCGATGTAGGCGGCGCCCTTGCCGGTGGTCCGCTGGAAGTCGGCGAGCCACTGCTCGACCAGCGCGGCCTCCTTGCGGTCGCCGAGCTGGCTGCCCTTGCCGGGCGTGGGGTCGCGCGGCGGCACGTGGAACAGCACCGCCACCGACCCGACCGAGGCGTCGCGGGCCGCGGCGTCGAGCTGCGAACGCAGCAGCGCCACCTGCTCGAAGCCGCCGCCGCGCAGGTTGAGGCGCGAGGTGTCGAGCGTGACGAACCGGGTGCCCTTGTGGTCGAACGTCCCGTACGTGTCGCCGAACACGGCCTCGAAGTTGTCGATCTTGCCGCCCATGACCTCGTGGTTGCCCGGCACGTAGTGGTACGGCACGGTGCCGCCCAGCTCCTCGTCCAGGATCCGCTTGGCCAGCGCGAAGTCCTCCGGCGACGCCTCGTCGACGAGGTCGCCGTTGATGATCAGGAAGTCGGGCTCGGCCGCCTTGATCTCGCGCAGCGTGCGGCGGGCGTTGCGGACGATGTCGCTGTCGGGGTCGCGGGCGACGAACTGCGCGTCCGACATGACCGCGAACCGCCACGGCATCGCCGCCACGTCCGGCCTGACCACCGGGTCGGCGACCTTGGCGGCGGCCGGGGCCGACACGGACGGCGGCACCTTGGCGACGAGCCCGTCGATGAGGATCTCGTTGGTGTACTTCGTGTCGGCGCGCGTCTCGGCCACATAGAAGCGCCGCAGGCGCAGCGGGTAGTTGACGCCCGCCGGCACGGCGAACTCGACGTACTTCCAGCCGGTCCACGTCATGTACGGCCCGCGCAGGATCTGCGACTGGCCGAGCGCGTCGTAGAACTCCAGGCTGGGCCACTCCCCCTTGCCGGTGGAGTTGATCCACATCCCGAAGCCCTGCGGCTGCCCCGGCACCACGATCTGCTGCGGCGGGCTGGCGTACGCGGCGCGGGTGGCGGTGGACTGGGTGAAGTCGTAGGACAGCTTGAGGCCGCCCCCGCTCTGCCCGGTCGCGGCCGACAGCGAGCCGGTGGCGCGGGCGGCGGCGAACGTCCAGGACGCGGCGTCGTCGAACCCGGCGACCGGCTTGTCCTCGAAGCCGACGGTGACGGGCACGGCGGCGCTGACCTGGCCCACCTTGGCGGTGATGAGCCCGGAGCCGGTCTCCTTCCTGGCCTTGACCGTGAAGTAGCCCTGGTCGGCCGGGGTCACCTCGAACAGGTCCTTGTCGTACGACAGGGACAGGTCGGCGGGCTCGATGGGCGCGGAGTTGCCGTTGCGGTCGTAGCCGACGACGCCGAACGAGGCGGTGCCCGAGGCGCCGGGCAGGCCGACGCGGTCGGTGGTGAGGCCGAGCCGCTGGAGCGGCTGGAGCACGGTCAGCTCCAGCGTGCCCTTGGCGGCGCCGCGGGAGGCGGTGACGGTGGTCTGGCCGGGCACGAGCGCGTGGAATCTGCCGTCGCGGACGACGCCGTGGACGGCCGGCTCGGAGCGCCACGACGGGGTGCCGGCGGCCGGGCCGTACGTCTCGTCGTAGCCGGCGGCGCTCAGCCGCCTGGTGAGGCCGGGGAAGACGCGGTCGGGCCGGCCGCCCGCGACGGGGCCGGTGCCGGGCACGCGCGACGGGTCCCCGGCGGTCTCCAGCCAGAAGCCCTTCAGCTTGCCGCTGCCCTCGGGCGCGAACAGGGCCAGGCCGTTGGGCACGTGCCGCTCGCCGCCGTCGGACGGGCTGTTCTCGACCTGGACGGCGGCCTGGCCGGGCTCGCGGGCCAGCAGCGTGGAGGAGCCGCCGCCGTCCATGTTGAGGGCGTTGGCGGCGCCCAGCTCGGCCATCATGGCGGCCAGCTCGTTCAGGGTGACGCCGCGGCTGTCGGCCTGGCGGCCGTCCACGGTCAGCAGGTACATCTTGCGGCCGTCGGCGGAGAAGCCGACCGCGGTGCGCGGGTGGGCGGCCGGGTCGGACGAGGTCTGCACGACGCCGTCCTTGATCAGCACGTAGTTGCCGCCGACCGCGGCCTTGAGCGTGCTGCCGTCGGACGCCTTGGGCCGGTACGCGACGTCCACGTGGTCGCCGGCCTTGAGCGCGGCCAGCGCGGCGGCGCCGGCGTCGCGGCCGAGCAGGACGGCGGTGCCCGCCGGGATGGCCCCGGTGCCGGCCGCCTGCCGAACCTCGGTGACGACCCCGTCCACCAGCACCACCTCGGTGACGGCGGAGGCGCCCTCGACGGCGCGGGCCCGCGTGTACGAGCCCCACAGCGGCGTGAACAGGCCGACGCCGTCCTTCTGGATGACCTGGTTGAACTGGGTGAGACCGATCGGCGCGCCGCCCGAGGGAGTGGCGGCGCCCTCGAAGTACGCCTTGAGGACGCGGCCGACGCCGTCGCCGGTGATGGCGACCGCGTTCTCGTGGCCGGCCACGGGCGACTGGATCAGGGTGCCGTCCTGGACGCCGACGCCCTGGGCGGCGCCGGAGGCGTTGATGTCGAAGAAGTCGCCGTTGACGGCGGCGACGGCACGGGCCCGCCCGGCCGGGCCGGACAGCGGCTCGGTCTTGGTGACCTCGCCGGAGTACACGTAGTCGGCCTTGGCGCTGCCCAGGTCGGCGGTGAGGGCGTCGCCGCGCAGCCAGCCGAGCGCGTCGTAGCGGTCGAACGAGGTGAGCGAGACGCCGGGGGCGACGGGCCTGGTCCGCTTGTCGGTCTCCAGCCGCTGGGTGGCGGTGGTGGAGGTGGCCGCGGCGTCGGCGAGCAGCGTGGAGGCGGGGGTGTAGGACGACGCCTTGAGCGCGTCCTCGGCGGGAGCTTGGGGGTCGGCCTGCGCCGGGACCGCGACACCTAAGAGGAGCACGGACGCGGCGGCGGCCACGTAACGGAGGGTCTGCACGACCGAACTCAATCGCTCGTGGCTATAACTTTCAAGACTTGGCAATGAACTAAAAGAAAACTTCAGGAGCGAGGGGGGTGGGTGCTCAGGCCGGGGTGGGGGCCGCTCCGCGGCGCTCCACGTCCTGCGCGTCCTCCGCCGCCGCCGCGTCCGCCGGCTTGGCGGCCTCCGGCGAGCGCAGCCCCGCGTACAGGACCAGCGGCACGGCCAAGGACACGGCCATGGACAGCACCGCCGTGCCGGAGTCGTTGACGAGCATGCCCACCACGCCGCTGACCAGCGCGCCCACCAGGCCGGCCCGCAGCATCGGGGCCCGGGCGAACGCCTGCGGCACCAGGCCCGCGCTCACCTTGGCCGGCCGCAGCAGCGCGAACACCAGGAACGCCAACCCGACGATCACGATCGGCATGAGGTTGGGCGACAGCATGGTGTTGAGCATCGCGCCGAGCTTGCGGCCGATCATCGGCAGGAACGTCCCGTCGATCACCTGGCCGACGAACCGGCCGAGGTGGGTCTGCGCCGCGACGGGCCGCGTGTGGTCCAGGATCGCGATGATCGACACCGCCACGCCGCCCAGCACGCAGAACCCGGCCAGCTTGACCACCGACACCCGCTTGCCGGCCACCAGCATCGCCGTCACCGCGATCCCGGGCACGAACGCGATCACGCCGCCGAAGTCGCTGCCCACGCCGGGCCAGCCGGCCAGCAGCATCGCGATCAGGCCGAGCGTGGAGACCAGCGCCACCGCCACCCTCCTGCGCCCGACGCGCACCAGGTGGTCGGCGGCGACGGCGGTCACCATGAGCACGGCGGTGGCCAGCAGCGCGAACGGGATGTTGGCCAGCCCGTAGTAGCGGCCGCCCACCACGGCGGTGTAGCCCATGAGGCTGTTGAACTGCAGGGTCGTACCGCTCAGCAGGTCGCCGACCAGGGCGGCGGCGGTGACGCCGGCGACCACGGCGGGCGGCCCGAGCGGATGACGCCGCCACGGGCCGGCCAGGGCCGCCGCCACGATCAGGGCGGCCAGGCCCAGCACCCCGCCGACGAGCGCCGCGGCCGGCACACCGGCCCGCACCCACGGCAGCAGGTTCACCAGGTACGTGGAGACGGGGATCGAGGCGACGGCGAGGGCCGCGACGCCCACCGCGTAGGGCCGCCTGCGGCGCGTCAGCAGCAGGTAGGCGACGACGTAGAACGACACCTGAACGACGGCGAACCCGGTGAAGAACAGTCCGGTCGTGGAGCGCACCGTGGTGCCGGTCAGGTCGGCCTCGCGCAGGTGGGCGGCGGCCTCGCCGAGCGGCAGCACGCCGCCGGGCCGCCATGGGACGCCGACGACGGTCGGCGGCGCCTCGATGCCGGCGGCGGCCAGCACGGTGGGCGTGATGTCGGGCAGGATGACGATGTCCTCGCGCCTGGTCGAGGTGGTGCCGAGCAGCGCCCCCGGCTCGGCCCCGGCGCCCTTCCACATCGCGACGCGCAGGTGCGGCACGGTGCCGTGGTCGCCGATGCCGGCCAGGACGACGTCGCTGCCGGCGGGCACCTTGGCGAGCGCCTCGCCGACCTTCGCGTCGGCGGCGCGCACCGCCTCCTCGCGCCGTGCCGGGGTGAGCGCCTCGGGCTCGGCGGGCAGCCTGCCGCCGGAGAGGTACGGGGTGATCAGCTCGTCCACGTCCACGGCCGTCACCCGGCAGCGGGACCAGTCGGCCAGCGCGGCGGGCTCGGGCGCGTACACGTCCACCTTGCCCTCCAGGTCGGCCAGGGCGAGCGCCGCTCCCCCGCCGACCGCCGCCGTGCACTGGCCGGCGGCGTGCACGGCCTGGCCGAGCGTGCCCGCGTACGCGCCGTCGCGCAGGCCGCGCAGCTCCCGGTACCCGGGCACGACCGCGCCCTCGCCGCTGACCTGGGGCTCGGGCGGCAGCCCGCAGCCGTGGCCGACCGCGGAGCGGACGCCGGACGACACGGTCAGCCAGCCGTCGTACGGGCAGGCGACGGTGCCGACGGTCTTGACCGACACCGAGCCGAGCGCGCTCTGACCGGCCAGCCGCCACAGGTTGGGCGTGCGGGCCGGGTCGAGGTCGTCCCAGTGCAGGCCGGGCACGCCCACGAACACGACCCGCCCCTCGCCGGCCGTCCCCGCCGGACCCGTGGAGAGCGCCGCCGTCTGCGGCGTCCGCGCCGTGTCCATGACCTCGGCGACCTCGGCCGCGGCGGGCTGTGCCAACCACAGCGTCGTCGCGGCAGCGAGCAGCAGCGCCCACCTCACCGTCGGTGCCCCCATCCGGATGAGGAGCCCCGCGCGGCTGTGGCAACCCCGGCCGCCGCCCGGTGCTCAAGTCGAGAAGTGTCGGCAACCTAGCACGGGCCCGTCCCCGGGCGCTCTCCTTTTCGATCTCTGTGATCGTGCTGTCGGCCTTGGGTTCTCCTGGTGGCGAGGACGCCGCCGCGGACCGTTCACGCCTCGCCGATGACCCGGCGCCCCCTGTCCCGATGTCTCCGACCAGCTACCTACCCGGCGGGCCCACCCGCAGAACCCGCCCGCCCGAGCCGGACAGCGGCGACAAGCCGTCCACCGGCGCCGGGCGCGAAAAGACATACCCATGCGTTCGGGTCGGCGGCCACGGGCGTCACCCGGCTTGCCCGCGAAGGCGAAGGCGACGACGGGAGCCGGGCCAGTGGACGCGAACGGCGGCCTCGGGGGTCCGGGTGCGTACGACGGGAACATCCCATCACTGGCGCTCACGCGATCTGCGGCGCAGACTGGAAAGACGGCGATCCGTCGAGTTGGAGCACCCGTGGACAATCACCTTGATCTCATGCCGGTCCTGTCCCGAGGGAGACATCGCAACCCGAAGCGCGGTGCCTGCTTCATGGAGCTGGCGTCCTATCTCGCCGGCGAGCGGTGGAGCGACCACCCGGCCTGCACGCACCCGCTGCTGGCCGCGCTCGCCCGCCTGGTCAACGACAACACGAGCGACGACAAGCGGGGTGAGCTCATCGGGCTCGTCCCGTCCATCATCGGCCTGGCCAGCGACGACCTGCGCGTCGACGCCCGGATCGCGATCAGGTGCGCGACGACGGCGCTGCCGGTGGCCGCCGCCGAACGGCAACTGGCGCTGGCGGTGTCCGTGCTGGCGGCCGAGGAGATGCTGTGCCGCCTCGACGGGGTCCCGTCGGGCCGGATGGGCGAGCGCAGCGAATGGGCGATGGCCCAGGTGCCGCGCGCGGCCGAGCAGGCGAGGAACTTCAGCCGGGCGGCGCGCATCACGGAGAAGGGCTTCCGCCGCTACGCCGCGCCCAACGCGGTGCAGCTCTCGGTGGTGGGGATCGTGCAGGCGTGCATCCCCGACCCGGACACGCTGCTGCGGGAGCTGCTGACGGGGGCGATCGCCGACTGCTCGGCGCTCATCCACGGCGTCGCCCTGCCCGCGCCCCGGCACGCCGCCGGACCGGGCGCGGGACGAACTGCCGCGGACCGGGCACGGCCGATCCTGCGCGCCGGCCCCTGAGGTCCGGAGGCCGAATCCGCGAAGGCGGGCGCACGAGCACAGGGATCGCTGCGCCCCCCTTCACGGTCACCCGGTGAGCACGTCCAGGGACGCGACCAGGCCCGATCAGGCGTTCGAGTCGCCTCCCGCTCTCCCGGTAACGCCGCAGGTCAGGCAAGCCTCCCCTTCGTTGCGGCTCCTCCGGAACTATGCCTAAATTTCAGGGAGATATAGGCATTTGGAGGCTTTTTCATGACCGTGGAGCTCGCGCAGCCGTACTCCCCCGAACAGCACCACACCCACCGTGACGTGACCGGCGGGTGGCTGCGGCCGGCCGTGTTCGGCGCCATGGACGGACTCGTCTCCAACTTCGCGTTGATCGCCGGTGTGGTCGGCGCCGCGGGCGCGGGCCGCGGGGCGGTGCTGGCCGGGTTCGCCGGGCTGGTGGCGGGCGCGTGCTCGATGGCCGCCGGCGAGTACACGTCCGTGAAGTCGCAGACCGAGCTGATGCGCGCCGAGATCGCCGTGGAGCGCCGCGAGCTGGCCCGCAACCCGGAGGGCGAGCAGGCCGAGCTGGCCGCGCTCTACCGGGCGCGCGGGCTGGACCCCGAGCTGGCACGCAAGGTCGCGGCGGGGCTGTCGGCCGACCCGGAGCAGGCGCTGCGCGTCCACGTGCGCGAGGAGCTGGGCGTGGACCCCGACGACCTGCCCTCGCCGCGGCTGGCCGCCGCGTCGTCGTTCGGGGCGTTCGCCGTGGGGGCGCTGGTGCCGCTGGCGCCGTTCCTGTTCGGGGCGTCGGGGCTGACGGTGGCGGTGGTGCTGAGCGTGCTGGCGCTGTTCGGGTTCGGCGCGGCGGTGGCGCGCATGACGGCCCGGCCGTGGTGGCTGGGCGGCCTGCGCCAGCTCGCCCTGGGCGTCGGCGCCGCGGCCGTGACCTTCGGCCTGGGCCACCTGCTGGGGGTCACGGTCGCTTAGCGGCGCCCTCGCCGGTCAGCCGCAGTTGGCGAAGCGTCCGCGCTTGGCCGAGGCGATGCCGTAGTCCCTGCGGGTGTCGGTGGTGTAGCCCTCGAAGTCGACGCACTGCTTCTTGCCGTACCCGATGGCGGCCGCGAAGTACTTGTACTTCTTGGCGGTCAGGGTGCCGGGGTCGCGGTAGGCGCCGCCGCCCTGGAGCTTGAGGATGGCCTGGGTGTAGGTGGGGGTGCCGGCGTAGGCCGTCTTGATCACCGTGACGCAGTTGGTCAGGTGGCTGTGGTTCCACATCAGGTAGACGTAGCCCCAGACGGAGTTGCCGTTCTTCAGCGTCCGCTTGTTGTCCGAGACGTGGGTCCAGCCGCCGTACCCGGACTGCTTGGCGCAGGCCGCCTCCGGGGTGTAGCCCGCGGCCAGGGCGGGGGCGGGGTTGATGACGATCGTCCCGGCACCGAGCAGTGCAGCCAGACCGAGAGCCTTCATCGTCTTGCGCATCCGTTCAAACCCTTTCGAGACCGGCCGTGACAGCGGCCGTTACAGCGAGTCGGCATGATCGCCGGCCCGCCGGCCATGCTGCCACAAAGGGCCCCGTGAGGGCATGGGACTTTCGCAGCCCGCCGTCGGCCGCGGCCGTACGCGACCTCCGCGAAATAAGCACGCGCCCGCGGTGGTTGCACAGCGTGCGAGGAACCGGACCGCCGGCCCGCATACCACTGGTCGCCCGCGACGAAAGGCTTGACCCCCATGGCTCTTCCACTCTCGATCCTCGATCTCGCCTACATCGGCGACGGGGAGACGGCGCGCGACAGCCTGAACGCCAGCGTGGACCTGGCCCGGCACGCCGAGGAGTGGGGCTATCGGCGGATCTGGTACGCGGAGCACCACAACATGCCCTCCATCGCGTCCTCGGCGACCAGCGTCCTCATCGCCCACGTGGCCGCGCACACCCGGACGATCCGCCTCGGAGCGGGCGGTGTCATGCTGCCCAACCACGCCCCGCTGACCATCGCCGAGCAGTACGGGACCCTGGAGACCCTGCATCCCGGGCGCATCGATCTCGGCCTCGGCCGGGCGCCCGGCAGCGACCAGCAGACCATGCGGGCCCTGCGCCGCACCCCGATGTCCGCCGACGCCTTCCCGGAGGACGTCCTGGAGCTCCAGGGCTACCTGACGGGCCAGTCCCGCATCCCGGGCGTGGACGCGACGCCCGGGAAGGGCACCGACGTGCCGCTGTACATCCTCGGCTCCTCCCTGTTCGGGGCCACGCTCGCCGCCGCGCTGGGCCTCCCGTACGCCTTCGCCTCCCACTTCGCGCCCACCGCGCTGGAGGAGGCCGTCGCCGTGTACCGGCGCGAGTTCAAGCCGTCCGCGCAGCTGGCGCAGCCGTACGTCATCGCCGGCGTCAACGTCATCGCGGCCGACACCACCGAGGAGGCGCAGGAGCAGTTCCTGGCGGCCAAGCGCATGAGGGTCAGCCGGTTCCTCACCCCCGGCCGCACCCTGACGCCGGAGGAGGCCGACAGCATCCTCCTGTCCCCCGCCGGCCGGCAGATCGCGCAGATGACCACGTACTCGGCCGTCGGGAACCCCGCGGAGGTGGAGGAGTACCTCGCCGGCTTCGCCCGGCTCGCCCAGGCGGACGAGCTGATCGTCGTCTCCGCGGCGCCCGACCGGAAGGCGTGGCTCCGCTCCCTGGAGCTCCTGGCGGACGCCCACGGCCTGCTCCCCGCCTGAGAGTCACCGCTCCTCCCGCCGCACGCCCTCCGCGACGTGCGCAAGGAGCGCTGCGGGTCAATACATCTAGCGGCGGCGCTTCTTGAGGATGGAGCGGAGGGTGAGCAGGAGCACGACGGCGACGATCTGGCCGCCGAGCACGATGCGGTTGACGTCCACCGCGGGCTGCCAGCGCACGTCCCCGTCCTTGATCACGAAGGCGCCCGCGGGCGTGGCGGCGTAGCCGTAGCCGCCGCCGCTGCCCTCCTCCCCGTCCTTCCCTTCCCCTCCCCGGCGGCTGCCGCTGCCGCCACCGCCTCCCCCGAAGACGCGGACGACCGGGACCACGGTGACGTCGCCCTGGCGCAGGGGCTCACCGAAGACCCGTTTCACGTTCGCCGCGTCGCGGGACTTCTCGATCAGCTGCATGATGTCCATCTCGTCATGATCTGCCCTCTACGCGCTGCAGCACCAGCATCTCGCTGCGATAGTCGGTCCCGGACAGTGACCAGGACGGCACGACCAGGCCGTGGTGCATGAGCGCGGCCCCGTGCCGGCGCACCCCCGCCTCGTCCTCGTACAGCGCCTCGGGGTCGAGCCCGGCCAGGCGCAGCCGCCGGGGCGGCCGCTCGTCCAGCGTGTACGGGTTGTAGGCGAACACCACCACCCGCTCCCCCAGCGTGTACTGCACGGCCGACGCGCTGGTGCCCGGCGACCCCGTCAGGCGGTGCAGCTCGCCGTGCTGGACGACGGGGCGCACGGCCTTGTACGCGGCGACGAGCTCCCGCGCCTCGGCCAGCTCCTGCTCGCTCCACCTGGCCAGGTCGCCGCCGATGCCGAGCGTGCCGGCCATGGCGACGTGGAAGCGGTAGCGCAGCGGCACCTCCCGCCCGCTGATCGGGTTGGGGCTGTCGGTGACCCAGCACGACATCGCGCTCGCCGGGTACAGGTAGGAGAAGCCCTCCTGGATGGTCTGGCGGTGGCGGGCGTCGGTGTTGTCGGAGGTCCACACCTGGTCGGTGCGCCGCAGGATGCCGAAGTCGGCCCGGCCGCCGCCGCCCGAGCACGACTCGATCCGCAGGCCGGGGTGGCGGGCGCGCACCTCGTCCATGACGGCGTAGACGCCGCGGGTGTGCTCGATCCACAGCAGGTCGCCGCCCTCGGCCCAGCCGGCCTGGCTGAAGCTGCGGTTCATGTCCCACTTGAGGTAGGCCAGGCCGTACTCGGCGACGAGCCCGTCCAGCCAGCCGAGCGCCCAGGCGCGCACGTCGTCGCGGGCGAAGTTGAGGACGAGCTGGTGGCGCATGGTGTCGCGGCGGCGGCCCGGGTAGTGCAGCGTCCAGCCGGGGTGCTCGCGGTAGAGGTCGCTGTCGGGGTTGACCATCTCGGGCTCCACCCAGAGCCCGGCCTGCATGCCCAGCTCGCGGACGCCGTCGAACAGCTTGCCCAGGCCCTGCGGGAAGCGGTCCGGGTTCGGCCACCAGTCGCCGAGGCCGCGTGTGTCGTCGGTGCGCGTGCCGAACCAGCCGTCGTCCACGACGAACAGCTCGACGCCCAGCTCGGCGGCCCGGCGGGCGAGGGCGAGCTGGCCGTCCTCGCTGACGTCGAAGCCGGTGGCCTCCCACGAGTTGTACAGGACGGGCCGCTCCTCGGCAGGAGTGGGCAGGACGTGCCCGCGCGCGTAGGCGTGCCAGGCGCGGCTGGCCGCGCCGTACCCGCCGGTGGTGTGCAGGCCGAGCACGGACGGCGTGCGCAGCGAGCCGCCCGGCGCGAGCGACCAGGTGAGGCCCTCGTGGCCGAACCCGGCGGTGACGGCGAGGTCGCCCTCGGGGCGGCGCTGCGCGGTGAGCCGCCACGAGCCGCTCCACGCCAGCGCGACGCTCCACACCTCGCCGCCCGTCTCGGACGCGTCACCGATCATGATCCACGGGTTGGCCTTGTGCGAGGTCGTGCCGGTCCTGCTGGTGAACGTGGTCTCGCCGGGCGGCAGCTCGCCCCGGTGGAGCTGGGTCTCGCGGGCCCAGCCGCCGGCCACGCCGGCGTAGCCGAACCCGGCCTGCTCGGGCACCGCCCACGCCCCGGAGTCGAGCCGCTGGAGGTGGACGGGCTCGCCGGAGTCGTTGGCCACCTCGGTCCAGCGCTCGATCACGTCGGTGTCGTCGTGGACGCGCACGCGCAGGCCGACGCACAGCCCGTAGACCTGGTCGCGCAGCACCAGCTCCAGCTCGTCCGGGCCGTGCTGGACGGCCCGGTCGAAGGCCAGCTCGACGGAGCGGACGCCACCCGGGTAGACCGCCTGCAGCGACGGCACGCCCCAGCGGCGCCCCCCGTCGACGGGCAGCAGCTCGGCCGCGTCGGCGGGGTCGAGGAAGCCGGTGGCGATCCACGCCGGGACCGCGTCGGCGACCTCACCCAACGCGGCGCCGGGCAGCCTCGGCCCCCAGTAGTGCTGGACGACGCGGGTGTCGTCGCCGCTCTCGACGCCGAAGACGTAGGCGGTGGCGGGGGTGAGGGCGGCCCAGGTGTGGTCGCGCCCGGGAACCGGGATGACAGGCATGAAAAGGATCCTCCGGTCACCCGGCCCGCCCCGTCAATCCGTCAGGCGCGGCGGCCCCTCAGCTCGCGGTAGCGGCGGACGAGCTGCGCGGTGGACGGGTCGGGCAGGCCGGTGGGCGGCTCCTCGCCGGTGAGGGCGGGCGCGAGGTCGAGCGCCATCTTCTTGCCCAGCTCGACGCCCCACTGGTCGAAGGAGTCGACCCCCCAGACGGTGCCCTCGACGAACACGATGTGCTCGTACAGGGCGACGAGCTGTCCCAGCGTGGACGGGGTGAGCTTCGGCGCGAGGATGGTGGAGGTGGGCCGGTTGCCGGGCATCACCTTGTGCGGCACGATCCCGGCCGCGGTGCCCTCGCCGGCGATCTCCTCGGCGGTCTTGCCGAACGCCAGCGCGGAGGTCTGCGCGAACAGGTTGGCCGAGAGCAGGTCGTGCATGCCCTCGCGGTCCTCGAACGGCTCGGCGAACCCGATGAAGTCGGCCGGGACGAGCCGCGTGCCCTGGTGGAGGAGCTGGTAGAAGGCGTGCTGGCCGTTGGTGCCCGGCTCGCCCCAGAAGATCTCGCCGGTGTCGGTGGAGACCGGCTCGCCGTCGGCGCGCACGGACTTGCCGTTGGACTCCATGGTGAGCTGCTGGAGGTAGGCGGGGAAGCGGTGCAGGCGCTGGCTGTAGGGCAGGACGGCGCGGGTCTCGGCGCCGAAGAAGTCCGTGTACCACACCCCGAGCAGGCCGAGCAGGACCGGCATGTTGGCGTGGAACGGAGCGGTGCGGAAGTGCTCGTCGATCGTGTGGAAGCCGGCCAGCATCTCGCGGAACCGCTCCGGCCCGATGGCGACCATCAGGGACAGGCCGATGGCGCCGTCGTAGGAGTAGCGGCCGCCGACCCAGTCCCAGAAGCCGAACATGTTGTCGGTGTCGATGCCGAACTCGGCGACCTTCGCGGCGTTGGTGGAGACCGCCACGAAGTGCTTGGCCACGGCCTCCTCGCCGAGCGCGCCGACCAGCCACTGGCGGGCGACCTTGGCGTTGGTGAGCGTCTCCAGCGTGGTGAACGTCTTGGAGCTGACCACGAACAGGGTGGTGGCCGGGTCGAGGCCGGCGAGGTTGCCGGTGATGTCGGCCGGGTCGATGTTGGAGACGAAGCGGGCCTCGATGCCGGCGTCGGCGTAGTCGCGCAGCGCCTCGTAGGCCATGGCGGGGCCGAGGTCGGAGCCGCCGATGCCGATGTTGACGACGGTGGTGATGGGCTGCCCGGTCGCGCCGCGCCACTCCTGGGAGCGGACCCGCTCGGCGAAGCCGCTCATCTTGTCGAGCACGGCGTGGACGTCGCCGACCACGTCCTGCCCGTCGACGGTCAGCTCCGCGCCGGCGGGCATGCGCAGCGCCACGTGGAGGACGGCGCGGTCCTCGCTGACGTTGATGTGCTCGCCGGAGAACATGGCGTCGATCCGCTCGCGCAGCCCGGCCCGCTCGGCCAGCGCCACGAGCAGGTCGAGGGTCTCGCCGGTGGCGCGCTGCTTGGCGTAGTCGAGGAACAGGTCGCCGGCGGTCAGCGTCATCCGCTCCGCGCGCCCCGGGTCCTCCGCGAACAGCTCGCGCAGGTGCCTGCCGGCCAGCTCCTCGTGGTGCTTGCCCAGCGCCGCCCACTCCTGGCTGTGGGTGATGTCGCCGCTCACGTGTCCTCCTGCGTCGTTAAGGGTGCCGTCAATCCGATCACACGGTTCACATGGTTCCGTAACCCCGTACCCAGGCGAGCCGATTCCGCGCACGGCGCAGCCCACTCTTTGCCGCGGCCGGAACCGGCGCCGCGGGGAGGCGGGGGGTGGTCAGTGGGAGTCGCGGCCCACCCGGTCTCCGCTCGACCCGGCGAGGAAGTCGAGGTCCACGCCCTGGTGGGCCTGGGTGACGTGGTCCACGTAGAGGCGCTCCCAGCCGCGTACGGGCCGGGCGTGGCCGGTCATGACGGGGTCGCGGGCGGCCAGCTCGCCCTCGGGCAGGTCCACGTCGAGCCGCCTGGCCGCCACGTCGAGCACGACGGGGTCGCCGGTGCGGACCCGGGCCAGCGGCCCGCCGGCGGCGGCCTCGGGCGAGGCGTGCAGGACGACCGTGCCGTAGGCGGTGCCGCTCATGCGGGCGTCACTGATCCGCACCATGTCGCGCACGCCCTTGGCGAGCAGCTTGGCGGGCAGCGGCAGGTTGCCGACCTCGGGCATGCCGGGGTAGCCCTTGGGGCCGCAGCCGCGCAGCACGAGGACGGAGGTCTCGTCCACGTCGAGGTCGGGCGAGTCGAGCCGGGCGCGCAGGTCCTCGACGCTGTCGAAGACGACGGCCCGGCCGCGGTGGCGCAGCAGCTCGGGCGAGGCGGCGGCGGGCTTGATGACGGCCCCGTCGGGGGCCAGGTTGCCGCGCAGCACGGCGATGCCCGCGTCGGCCAGCAGCGGGTCGGCGCGGCGCCGGATGACGGTCTCGTCCCAGATCTCGGCCTCGGCGAGGTACGCGGTGAGCGGCCGGCCGGTGACGGTGATCGCGGCCGGGTCGAGCAGGTCCTCGACCTCCCGGAGCAGGGCGAGCAGCCCGCCGGCGCGGAACAGGTCGTCCATGAGGTGGCGCCCGGCCGGCTGGAGGTCGGCCAGCAGGGGGACGCCGGCGCCGGTGCGGTCGAAGTCGTCGAGGTCGAGCGGCACGCCGAGGCGGCCGGCGATGGCCAGCAGGTGGATCACCGCGTTGGTGGAGCCGCCGATGGCGGCCAGGGTGACGATCGCGTTGAGGAACGAGCCGCGGGTCATCACCTGGCTGGGGCGGCGCTCCTGCCGGACGAGCTCGACGGCCAGCTCCCCCGCGGCGTGCGAGAGCTCCAGCAGCCGGCTGTCGGGGGCCGGGGTGCCGGCGGTGCCGGGCAGGGTCATGCCGAGAGCCTCGGCCATGCAGGCCATCGTGGAGGCGGTGCCCATGGTGTTGCAGTGGCCGCGGCTGCGGATCATGGACGACTCGGAGCGCAGGAACGCCTCGCGCGACAGCGTGCCGGCGCGCACCTCCTCGCTGAGCCGCCACACGTCGGTGCCGCAGCCGAGGGGTACGCCGCGGAAGTGGCCGGTCAGCATGGGGCCGCCGGGGACGACGAGGGCGGGCAGGTCGACCGAGGCGGCGGCCATGAGCAGCGACGGGGTCGTCTTGTCGCACCCGCCGAGCAGGACCACGCCGTCGATCGGGTTGGCGCGCAGCATCTCCTCGGTGGCCATGGCGGCCAGGTTGCGCCACAGCATCGCGGTGGGGCGGACGTTGGTCTCGCCGAGGGAGACGACGGGCAGGTCGAGCGGGACGCCGCCGGCGGCCCACACGCCCTGCCGCACGCTCGCTGCCACCTCGTCGAGGTGGGAGTTGCAGGGGGTGAGGTCGGAGGCGGTGTTGGCGATCGCGATGTGCGGCCGGTCGCCGCCGAAGGCGGAGGAGGGCAGGCCGCGGCGCATCCAGGCCCGGTGGATGTAGGAGTTCCGGTCGTCACCCGAGTACCACTGCGCGCTGCGGAGCCCCATGGCCGCAGCCTATCGCCCGGCCCTGTCGGGCGGCCCTGTCAGGCGGCCCTATCCGGTGGTCTTCATCACCATGTGGACGGTCGTCCCGGCGGGGCCGGTGGCGAAGGCGGCGCCGTCGGTCAGGCGGCGGATCAGCCATATGCCGCGCCCGCCCACCTGGGAGGGGGCGGGCAGGCCGGTGTCCTCCAGGTACGACGCCGGGATGCCGGGACCGAAGTCGCGGATCTCGCACAGCAGCCGTTCGCCGTCGCGCCACAGGCGCAGCCTGCCGCGCCCGCCTGCGTGGGTGACGACGTTGACCAGGCACTCGTTGACCGCCATGACGAAGTCGACGAGGCGGGTGGAGATGAGCCCGTTCTCGCCCGCGACCCGTTGTGTCTCGGCGCGCGTGCCGGTCAGGGTGTCCTGCTCGAAGAACGTGTCGAGCAGCGGAGGCGGGTCCGCCTCACCGCGTTCGGAGTTCACGGGGTCGCCTGCCTGAGGTGGTCGGCCTGCCGGTGGTCGGCCGGTCCGAGGTGGTCGGCCGGTCGGTAGTGGACGGCCGGTCGGAGGTGGACGGCCGGTCGGAGGGTGGTGGCGTGCGTGGACGGGCGCGTGCCGTCAGGACGCGTCGTGCCGCCGGTCGCCCAGCGACATCGCGATGCGCACGGCGGTGCCGTCCGGGCCGGTCGTGATGGTGACGTCATCGGCCAGACGCCGCATGAGCCAGATGCCCCAGCCGCCCGCCGAGGTCATGGGCGGCGGATCCACCTTGTCCAGTGTCCGCTCCGCTATCCCGGCTCCGTGGTCGCGGATCTCGCACACCATGTCGTCGCCGTCTCTCCACAGCCGCAGCACCCCCCTTCCCTCGCCGTAGGCGATCGCGTTGACGACCGCCTCGTTGGTGGCCAACACGAGGTCCACGGCGCGCTCCTCCGCCAGGCCGTTTGCCTGCGCGAAGCGCTCCACCGCGCCGCGTGCCCCCGCTACGTCCGCCTCGGTGAATGCCATGGCGAACGCCTGTGTTCTCGATGACCGGATGTCCATGACGCCTCACTCAGCCGGTTGACTCGTCTCCTGCCACAGGAGAGGCGTTCTAATCAAGGCGGTTGAGCCGTCCGTATGAAGGAACCATCATGGGATGGACGATATCGACGCGTACTGGCGGGCGGCGAACTATCTGTCCGTCGGGCAGATCTATTTGCTGGACAACCCCCTTTTGGCGGAGCCGCTCCGGGCCGAGCACGTGAAGCCGCGCCTGCTGGGCCACTGGGGTACCACGCCCGGACTCAACTTCTGCTTCGCCCATCTCAACAGGATCATCAGGCTCCGCGACCAGGACATGATCTATGTCGCGGGGCCCGGCCACGGCGGGCCGGCGGCGGTGGCGCACGCCTGGCTGGAGGGCTCCTACACGGAGCGCTACCCCGACATCGGTCAGGACGTGAAGGGCATGCGGCGGCTGTTCCGCCAGTTCTCCTTCCCCGGCGGGATCCCCAGCCACGTGGCGCCGGAGACGCCCGGCTCCATCCACGAGGGCGGTGAGCTGGGCTACAGCCTGGCGCACGCCTACGGCGCGGCCTTCGACAACCCGGACCTGGTGGTGGCCTGCGTCATCGGCGACGGGGAGGCGGAGACGGGGCCGCTCGCGGCGAGCTGGCACTCCAACAAGCTGCTCGACCGGCGCAAGGACGGTACGGTCCTGCCGATCCTGCACCTCAACGGCTACAAGATCGCCAACCCGACGGTCCTGGCCCGCATCCCCGAGCAGGAGCTGCTCCAGCTCATGCGCGGCTACGGCTACCGGCCGCACGTGGTGGGCCCGGACCACCAGGAGATGGCCGGCACCCTGGACACGGTGTTCGACGAGATCGCCGCGTACCGGGCGGGCGACGCGGAGCGGATGCCCATGATCGTGCTGCGCACCCCCAAGGGGTGGACCGGCCCGCGCGAGGTGGACGGCCTGCCGGTGGAGGGCACGTGGCGCGCGCACCAGGTGCCGCTGGCCGGCGTGCGGGACAACGCCGAGCATCTGGCCATGCTGGAGACCTGGATGCGCTCCTACCGGCCCGAGGAGCTGTTCACGCCGGAGGGCCGGCCGGTGCCCGAGGTCACCGGGTCCGTGCCCGGCGGGCCGCGCCGGATGAGCGCGAACCCGCACACCAACGGCGGCGAGCTGCTGGCGCCGCTGCGGCTGCCGGACTTCCGCGAGCACGCCGTCGAGGTCAAGTCGCCGGCCGCCTCGATCAACGAGCCGACCCGCGTCTTCGGCGGGCTGCTGCGCGACATCATCGCGGCCAACCCGACGACGTTCCGGCTGATGGGGCCGGACGAGACCGCCTCCAACCGGCTGTCGAACGTCTTCGAGGTCACCGACCGGGCCTGGAACGCCGAGCTGAAGCCCACCGACGAGAACCTGGCGCCCGGCGGGCGGGTCATGGAGATCCTTTCGGAGCACCTGTGCCAGGGCTGGCTGGAGGGCTACCTGCTGACCGGCCGGCACGGGCTGTTCAACTGCTACGAGGCGTTCATCCACATCATCGACGCCATGTTCAACCAGCACGCCAAGTGGCTGGAGTCGTCCAAGAAGATCCCGTGGCGGCGGCCCGTGGCCTCGCTGACGTACCTGCTGTCGTCACACGTGTGGCGGCAGGACCACAACGGCTTCAGCCACCAGGACCCGGGCTTCCTCGACGTGGTGGTCAACAAGAAGCCGGCGGTGGTGCGGGTCTACCTGCCGCCGGACGCGAACACGCTGCTGTCGGTCGGCGACCACTGCCTGCGCTCGCGCGACTACGTCAACGTCATCGTGGCCGGCAAGCAGCCGGTCCTGGACCTGTTCACGATCGACGAGGCGATCGCGCACTGCACCCGCGGCCTCGGCATCCTGCCGTGGGCGAGCACCGACGAGGGCGCCGAGCCGGACGTGGTGCTGGCCTGCGCGGGCGACGTGCCCACCCTGGAGACGCTGGCCGCCGCGGCGATGCTGCGCGAGCACCTGCCGCAGCTGAAGGTGCGCGTGATCAACGTCGTGGATCTCATGCGCCTGCAGCCGCGCAGCGAGCACCCGCACGGCATGCCGGACGCCGAGTACGACGCGCTGTTCACCCCGGGCAAGCCGGTGATCTTCAACTTCCACGGGTACCCGCAGCTCATCCACCGGCTGACCTACCGCCGCAGCGGTCACGACCACCTGCACGTGCGCGGCTACAAGGAGGAGGGCACCACCACGACGCCGTTCGACATGGCGATGCTCAACGACATCGACCGCTTCCACCTCGTCATGGACGTCATCGACCGGGTGCCGGGCCTCGGCACCACGCAGGCGCACCTGCGCCAGCGCATGTCGGACGCCCGGCTGCAGGCCCGCGCGTACACGCGGACGCACGGCGAGGACGCTCCCGAGATCAGCGGGTGGACATGGCCGCACGCATTCTCGTCCTGAACACCGGCTCCTCCTCCATCAAGTACGAGCTCATCGACGTGGAGTCCCGCGAGCGGGCGGCGCGCGGCCTGGTCGAGCGGATCGGCGAGGAGGAGGGGCGGCTCACCCACCACGCGGGCGGCGCGGAGAGCCGGCCGTACGAGTGCGAGCGGCGCTTCCCCGGGCACGCCGAGGGGCTGGCGGCGGTGCTGGAGGCGTTCGACAAGGCCGGGCCGCAGCTCGACCCGGTCGCGGTCGGGCACCGGGTCGTGCACGGCGGGACCCGCTTTCGCGAGGCGGTGCTCGTCGACGACGAGGTGATCGCGGCCATCGAGGAGCTGGCGCCGCTCGCCCCGCTGCACAACCCGGTGAACCTGGCCGGCGTGCGCGTGGCGCGTGAGGCCTTCCCGGGCGTGCCGCAGGTCGCCGTGTTCGACACCGCCTTCCACCAGACGCTGCCGCCGGAGGCGTACACGTACGCGGTGCCGCGGGAGTGGGAGGTGCGGCGGTTCGGCTTCCACGGGACCTCGTGCGCGTACGTGTCGGGGCGGGCCGCGGAGCTGCTGGGCCGTTCCCCGGAGGAGACGAACCTGATCGTGCTGCACCTCGGCAACGGCGCGAGCGCCACCGCGATCGAGGGCGGCCGCAGCGTGGACACCTCCATGGGGCTGACGCCGCTGGAGGGCCTGGTCATGGGCACCCGCTCCGGCGACGTGGACCCGGCGCTGCTCGGCTACCTCAAGCGGGCGCGGGGCCTGGACGTGGAGCCGGCCGAGGAGGCGCTGAGCCGTGCGGGCGGCCTGCTCGCCCTGGCCGGGTCGGGCGACATGCGGGAGGTGCGGCGGCGCGCCGCCGGCGGCGACGCCCGCGCCCGGCTGGCCCTGGACGTCTACACGCGGCGGATCCGCAAATACGTCGGCGCCTACTGCGCGGTGCTCGGCCGGGTGGACGCCGTCGTGTTCACCGGCGGCGTCGGCGAGCACGACGCCGCCACGCGGGCCGAGGCGCTGGCCGGGCTGGACCGGTTCGGCCTGGCCGTGGACGCGGAGCGGAACGCGGCCGACGCCTCCGGGGAGCGGCCCGTGTCGCCGGAGGGGGCGCGGACGGCGGTGCTGGTCGTGCCGACGGACGAGGAGTGGGAGATCGCCCGCCAGACGCTCGCCCTCATCTGACCCCGCCTCCTGATTCGCACAACAGGTCCATATGCCGCCAAATGGTACGGTTTGCGGGTCATCAGCGGATCGGGCGAGCGGGGAGACGGTGGAGGTCGAGCAGACTGCGCTGCCGGGCATCGGGCTACGGCACGAGTTCACGACGCAGAGCGGCAGACGGGTGGCGGTGATCTCCCACCGGACCGGACGCCGTGACCTGGTCATCTACGACAAGGGCGACCCCGACCGCGCCTGCGAGACGGTCAAGCTGAACGACGAGGAGGCCGAGGCGCTGGTCGAGCTCCTCGGCGCGCCCCGCATCGTGCAGCGGCTCAACCAGCTCCACCAGCAGGTCGAGGGCCTGGTCAGCCTCCAGCTGCCCATCCCGCCCGGCTCGCCGTACACCGGGCGGCCCATGGGCGACGCGCGCGTGCGGACCCGCACCAACGCCTCCATCGTCGCGGTGGTGCGCGGGCCCCAGGTCTTCACCAGTCCCGGACCGGACTTCGTCTTCGCCGAGAACGACATCGTCGTCGTCGTGGGCGGCGCGGACAGCACCGCCGAGGTGGCCGACATCCTGGCGCACGGGTAGGGCCCTGGGTGCACGACACTGCAATTCTGCTGGTCGAAGTCGGTGCGGTCATTCTGGGCCTCGGCGTGCTCGGCGCCCTCGCCCTACGGGCCGGAATCTCCCCGATCCCCCTCTATCTGATCGCCGGGCTGGCCTTCGGCACCGGCGGCGTGCTGCCCCTGGCCACGAGCGAGGAGTTCATCTCCGCCGGAGCCGAGCTGGGCGTCGTCCTGCTGCTGCTCACGCTCGGCCTGGAGTACAACGCCGGCGAGCTGGTCACCAGCCTCAAGAGTAACGCCCGGGCCGGGCTCGTCGACCTGGTCGCCAACGCCGCTCCCGGCGCGATCTGCGCGCTGCTGCTCGGCTGGGGGCCGGTGGCGGCGGTCGCGATGGCCGGCGTCACCTACGCCACCTCCTCCGGCATCACCGCCAAGGTCCTGTCCGACCTGGGCTGGATCGGTAACCGGGAGACGCCGACGGTGCTGTCGCTGCTGGTGTTCGAGGACCTGACGATGGCCCTCTACCTGCCGGTGCTGACGGCCCTGCTGGCCGGGCTGAGCCTGGTGAGCGGCGCCGTCACCGTGGCCGTCGCGCTGGCCACGGTCAGCGTGGTGCTGCTGGTCGCACTGCGCTACGGCCGCTTCATCGAGGCGTTCGTCTCCAGCCCCAACTCCGAGGTGCTGCTGCTCAAGGTCGTCGGGCTCGCGCTGCTCGTGGCCGGGCTGGCCCAGCAGCTCCAGGTGTCGGCGGCCGTCGGCGCGTTCCTCGTGGGCATCGCCCTGTCCGGGCAGCTCGCCCACGACGCGCGGGCGCTGCTGGAGCCGCTGCGCGACCTGTTCGCCGCGGTGTTCTTCGTCTTCTTCGGCCTCCAGACCGACCCGGCGAAGATCCTGCCCGTGGCGGGCCTGGCGGCGCTGCTGGCCGTGATCAGCATGGCCACCAAGCTGCTGACGGGCATGTACGCGGCCCGCCGGGCCGGCATCGCCCGCGCCGGCCAGGCCCGCGCCGGCATCGCGCTCATCCCCCGGGGCGAGTTCAACATCGTGATCGCCGGGCTCGCCGTGGCGGCCGGAGTCCACCCGGACCTCGGCCCGCTGGCCGCGGCGTACGTCCTGATCCTGGCGGCCTTCGGGCCGCTGGCGGCCAAGCTCGTGCAGCCGCTGATCGACTCCCTGACCCGCCGGGCCGCCGGCGAGACGGGCTGACACACCTCACCGCGAGAAGTGTCGGGGGCGGTCGCTAGCCTGCCGGCCATGGCCGAACGCGCGGACGGGCACCGCCCCCCTCCCACCGACACGACGATCGACTCCGCCGACTGGGACGGGCGCGAGCTGCACCGCGAGGTCCACCGGCGGGTCCTGTTCTCCGGCGTGGACATGACCGAGGCGACCGACCGCGGATCGGTGTTCGAGGAGTGCGTCTTCCGCGACGTCCGCTTCAACGTGTCGCTGCACGAGGACGCCCTGTTCGCGGGCTGCGCGTTCGTCCGCTGCTCCTTCTTCGACGCCACGTTCCGGGACTGCAAGCTGACCGGCGGCAGGTTTGACGGCTGCTCGTACGGACTGCTCAAGGTCGAGGGCGGGGACTGGTCCTTCGCCGGGCTGCCCGGCGCCGACCTGCGGGGCAGCGCCTTCCAGGACGTACGGCTGCGGGAGGCCGACCTGACCGGCGCCCGGCTGGAGGGCGCCTCGCTGCTGCGCTGCGACCTGTCGGGGGCCTGGCTGCGGGGCGCCGACCTGACCCGCTGCGACCTGCGCGGCAGCGACCTCGACGGCCTCGACCCGCTCACGGTCGAGCTCGACAAGGCGATCATCGACGCCCACCAGGCGACGGTGGTCGCCGCCGCGCTCGGCCTCGACGTGCGCTGACGGCCCCACCGACCTTGTGGACCGGGTGCCGCCCCGGCTTCGCCCCGGAGCGGCACCTTCTGAAAGGCTGGTGCCGGTACGCCGGTGAGATGTGGGAGGCAGACGTGGGCGACGAGTTCGACGTGATCGTGATCGGCGGCGGTCCCGCCGGGGAGAACGTGGCGGCGCGGGCCGTGCGGGGCGGGCTCACCGCCGCTGTCGTGGAGAACCGCCTGCTGGGCGGCGAATGCTCCTACTGGGCGTGCATCCCCAGCAAGGCGCTGCTGCGCCCCGTGGAGCTGGCGGCCGAGGTGGCCCGCGTGCCCGGCCTGACGCTCGGCCCCATCGACGCCGGCAAGGTGCTGGCCCGGCGCGACGAGGCGGTGGCGCACTACGACGACTCCGGCCAGGTGGACTGGCTGAACGGGGTGCCGGCCACGATGGTGCGCGGCACGGGCCGGCTCGACGGTCCGCGCCGGGTCCGCGTCACCGAGCCCGACGGCTCCGAGCGCACGCTGACCGCGCGGCACGCGGTGGTGCTCGCCACGGGCAGCACCCCGGCCGTTCCGCCGGTGCCCGGTCTGCGCGAGGCCGCCCCCTGGACCAGCCACGAGGTGACCGCGGCCGCCTCCGTGCCCGAGCGGCTGGCCGTCATCGGGGGCGGCGTGGTCGCCTGCGAGATGGCGCAGGCCATGCACGGCCTCGGCGCGCGGCAGACGACGGTCCTCGTGCGCGGCGACCGGCTGCTGCCCCGGATGGAGCCGTTCGCCGGCGAGCTGCTGGCGGCCTCGTTCGCCGACGCGGGGATCGACGTGCGCTTCCACACCGACGCCGTCGCGGTGGAGCGGCCCGAGCCGGGCGGCAAGGTCACCGTCCGCCTGCCCGACGGGCCGCCGGTGGAGGCCGACGAGCTGCTCGTGGCGACCGGCCGGAAGCCCGCCACGTCCGAGGTCGGCCTGGAGACCGTCGGGCTGACGCCGGGCCGCTACGTCGAGGTCGACGACAGCATGCGCGCCACCGGCGCCGACGGCGGCTGGCTGTACGCGGTCGGCGACGTCAACGGGCGGGCCCTGCTCACCCACATGGGCAAGTACCAGGCGCGGGTGTGCGGCGACGTCATCGCGGCGCGGGCCAAGGGCGAGCCCGACGACCTGCCGGCGCTGCGCGACACGGCCGACGGTCAGGGCGCGCCGCAGGTGGTCTTCACCGACCCGCAGCTCTGCTCGGTGGGCCGCACCGAGCAGGCCGCGCGGGAGGCGGGGTTCCGGGTCCGGGCCGTGGAGTACGACATGGGCGCGGTGTCGGGCGCCTACCTGCTCGGCGACGGCTACCGGGGGCGCGCCAAGGCCGTCGTGGACGAGGACCGGCGGGTGCTGCTCGGGGTGACGTTCGCCGGTCCGGGGGCGGCCGAGCTGCTGCACGGCGCGACGATCGCGGTCACGGGCGAGGTGCCGCTGGAGCGGCTGTGGCACGCCGTCCCGTCGTTCCCGACGGTCAGTGAGATCTGGCTGCGCCTGCTGGAGACGTACGGCCTCTGACCGGGGCGCCGCGGCAGGTGCGGGCGGCTGTGTGCGTGCCGGGGACGGCAGGCATGGACCGGTCCGGCGCGGGAAGATGATCGTCGTGAGCTTCGCACCCCTCGACGCCACCGTCCTGGAGAGCCGGGTACGCCACCGGCTCTCGGAGGCGGGGTTCACCGTGGAGCGTCCCGAGGCCGACGGCGACGGCGGCCTCCGCGTCTGGCACGATCCGGGCCGGGGCGTGGTCGTCTCGTGGGAGCCGGACGCCGCGCCCGGCGAGGAGCACGCGGCCCGCTACCGCCTGATCCGGGGCGCGGTACGGCTCGCGTTACGCACGCTGCTCGCCGACGACGGCTGCCACGTGCGCGAGGACGGAACCCAGATGGTCGTCACCTTCCGCCCCTGATCGTCCGCTCCGCGGTGGGAAGCCGGTGCTGACCGGCTGGGCGCCGCTCGGCGGAGCGGCCTGCGGCCGGCTCGTGTCGCCGGACCGGGCCGTGGACCGGGCCGTGGACCGGGCCGTGGACCGGGCCGTGGACCGGGCCGCCGGGCGGCGGACCCGCCGGAGGCGGTAGGTTGATCCACGGTGTGCCGGGAAGGCTGGTCGGCGGTCCTGTCGTCGTGCCCCCGGGAGTGCCGTTCATGCGTGCCAGCGATCTAGTCGCCGACTTCCCCACCGTGGGTCTCGACACCCCGGTGGCCGACGCCGCCCGCCTGCTGGCCGAGCAGGACCTGCCGGGTCTGATCGTGGTGGACGAGCGCGGGCTGCCGGCCGGCATCCTGCCGGGCACCCAGGTGCTGCGCCTGGCCGTGCCGGGCTACTGCCTGGAGGATCCCGCGCTGGCGCGCGTCGTCGACGAGGCGCACGCCGACACGTTCATGCGCTCCATCGCGGGGCGTACGGTGCGCGAGGCGCTGCCGCCCCGGCCACGCGAGCTGCCCGTGGCCGATCCCGACGCCACGGTGCTGGAGCTGGCCGCGCTCATGGCGCGCACGCACAGTCCGCTCGTGGCCGTGGTGGACGGGAGCGGGCTGCGCGGGGCCGTGACGCTCCAGGCGCTGGTGGACCGGCTGGTCGAGCAGTGACGCTGACGGCCTGGCTGGCGGTCGCCGTCTTCCTCGGCGCGTACACGCTGATCGCCACGGAGAAGGTGCACCGGGTCGCCGCGGCGCTGGGCGGCGCCGGGATCATGCTGGTGATCCACGCCACCGCCGCCGGGCCCGCGTTCTTCTCCGAGAGCACCGGGATCGACTGGAACGTCGTGTTCCTGCTGCTCGGCATGATGATCATCGTGGGGGTGCTGAAGCGCACCGGCGTCTTCGAGTACCTGGCGATCTGGGCGGCCAAGCGCGCCCGCGGGCGGCCGTACCGGCTCATGGTGCTGCTTGTGGTGATCACCGCGTCGGCGTCGGCGCTGCTCGACAACGTCACGACCGTGCTGCTCGTGGCGCCCGTGACGTTCCTGGTGTGCGAGCGGCTGGCGCTGCCGGTCGCGCCGTTCCTCATCGCCGAGGCCATCGCCTCCAACATCGGCGGCACGGCCACGCTCGTCGGCGACCCGCCGAACATCATCATCGCCAGCCGGGCCGGTCTCACCTTCAACGACTTCCTCGTCCACCTGGCGCCGCTGGTCGTGGTGCTGGTGGCGGCGTTCGCGCTGCTGTGCCGGGTGCTGTTCCGCCGCGCGTTCCGCTACGACCCGGCGCGGGCGGCGGAGATCATGGCGCTGAACGAGCGGGAGGCCATCGCCGACCGGCGCCTGCTGTGGCAGAGCCTCGTCGTGCTGGTGCTGGTCATGGCGGCGTTCGTGCTGCACCCGGTGCTGCACTACGAGCCGTCGATCGTGGCCCTGCTCGGCGCCGGGGTGCTGGTCGCCCTCACCGAGGTCACCACCGAGGAGGCCCTGGCCGAGGTGGAGTGGCCGACGCTGGTGTTCTTCGCCGGACTGTTCGTGATGGTGGGCGCGCTCGTCCACACCGGCGTCATCGGTGAGGTCGCGCGAGCCGCCGCCGGAGCGGCCGAGGGACGGCCGGCGGCCACCACCATGGCGCTGCTGTGGGGGTCGGCCGGGCTGTCGGCGATCGTGGACAACATCCCGTACGTGGCCACCATGAGCCCCATCGTGGAGCAGCTCGTGCAGGCGAGCGGCGACCATCAGGGGCAGGTGCTGTGGTGGGCGCTGGCGCTCGGCGCCGACCTGGGCGGCAACGCCACGGCCGTCGGCGCGGCGGCCAACGTCGTGGTGATCGGCATCGCCGCCCGCAACGGCACGCCGATCAGCTTCTGGGGCTTCACCCGGTACGGTCTGGTCGTCATGGTCGTCACGGTCGCGCTGGCGACGCCGTACCTGTGGCTGCGCTACCTTCTCTGACCCCCACCTCCCACACTGAGGAGCTACTCCCCCGTGGCTGACAAGACGCTCGACCCGGTCGTGGTCATCGGGCTCGGCCGGTTCGGCACGTCGCTGGCGCTGGAGCTGGCGCGGCACGGCACCGAGGTGCTCGCCATCGACCGGCGGCCCAAGGTCGTGCAGGCGCTCGCCGGGCAGATCACGCAGATCGCCACGGCCGACGCCACCGACATGGAGGCGCTGCGGCAGCTCGGCGTGCCCGACTTCTACCGGGCGGTCGTCGCCATCGGCGGCGACCTGGAGGCCAGCATCCTGACCGCCTCGCTGCTCGTGGAGCTGGAGATCGACGACATCTGGGCCAAGGCCGTCAGCAAGCAGCACGGCCGCATCCTCAGCCGCATCGGCGCCCACCACGTCGTCCTGCCCGAGCACGACATGGGCGAGCGCGTCGCGCACCTGGTGAGCGGCCGCATGCTGGACTACATGCAGGTGGACGAGGGCTTCGCGCTGGCCAAGACCCTGCCGCCGAAGGAGTACGTGGGCGTGCCCCTGGGCCGCTCCCATCTGCGCCGCAAGTACGGCATCACGATCGTCGCGGTCAAGAGCCCCGGCGAGGAGTTCACGTACGCCACGGCGGAGACGGAGCTGACGTACAACGACGTGATCATCGTCTCGGGCCGGACGGAGGCCGTGGAGCGTTTCGCCGAGCTGTGAGTCGCCATCGCCCGGCGCCCGATATATCCGTAAAAATCATGTAGGAGAAGGGTTGGGTGGTGGACGAGCGGGCATGGCAGGCAATTCCTGCACGTCAACCACGAGGAGGAGCCCTAGTGCTCACCCTGACAGAAAACGCAGCCCAGGCCATCCGCGACCTCACGGCCTCCGCGCCGGAGCCCTCGCAGAGCGGCGTCCGCATCGCGTCGCAGGGGCAGGACACGGGTACGCTCACCCTTTCGCTGGCCCACCAGCCCGAGCCCACGGACGCGGTCGTCGAGACCGAGGGGGCCCGCGTCTACCTCGACCCGGTGGCCGCCACCGTCCTCGACGACAAGGCCCTGGACGCGGGGGCCGACGACAAGGGAGCCGTCTCGTTCCTCGTCACCGACCAGCCCACCTGACATCCCACGCGGCGGCCCCGGCCTGACGGGGGACCCGCGGGCCGCCCCCCGGCCCGGCACGGCGTGTCGTGCCGGGCCGGCGGCGTGCCCGCCGCTTCTCAGACGGCGCCGGACAGGAGCTTGTGCGCGTACCGGAGCTGCTCCTCGCGCTGGAAGCCCTGGCCGCCCTCGTGCCTGTTCCACGGCCAGACCGTGATCTCCTTCGGGCCCTGCCAGTGGTTGTAGGCGGCGAAGACCGTGGACGGCGGGCAGACGTCGTCCATGAGCGCCACCGAGTACAGCGCCGGGGCCTGCCCGCGGGCCGCGAAGTGCAGGCCGTCGAAGTAGGCCAGCGTGCGGAAGACCTGCGCCTCGTCGCCGCGGCGGCTGGCGAGGAAGCGCACGATCTCCTGGTACGGGTCGCGGTCGGTGATCTCGACGGCCCGGCGGAAGTGGGTCAGGAACGGCACGTCGATGAGCGCCCCCGCGACCGACGGGTACAGGGCGGCCGTGGCCTGCGCGATGCCGCCTCCCTGGCTGCCACCCGAGACGATGATCCGGCTCTCGTCCACCGCCGGGTGCCCGGCCGCGGCGTCCACGGCGCGCACCGCGTCGGTGAAGACCCGCCGGTAGTAGTACTCCTCCGGGTCGAGGATGCCCTTGGTCATCATGCCGGGCGCGTGCGGATGCGTGCCGCCGTGGGGATCGCCGGTGGCACCCGGGTGCCCCGTGCTGGCGCCGCCGTGGCCGCGGGTCTCCATGACGAACACCGCGTACCCCGCCGCGGGCCACATCAGGTGGTCGTGCGGGAAGCCGCGCCCGCCGGAGTATCCGATGTAGTGCATCACGCACGGCAGGGGCCCCTCCGCGTCCCGGGGGGCGAGGAACCAGCCGCTGATCCGGTGGCCGCCCCAGCCCGCGAACGACACGTCGTACACGTCCACCGAGGCGAGCGGCAGGTCGTACGGCGTGAACTCGGGGGCGAGGTCGAAGCGCCGGGCCTCCTCCAGTGTGCGCGTCCAGAAGTCCGCGAAGTCGGCTGGCTCGTCGCGCTCGGGGCGGTACGAGCGGAGCTGGTCAAGCGGCAGGTCGAACAGGGCCACGAAGATCTCCCAACCTGTGGAACCCGGGGAACGGTTGAGGACATTTCACCGCATGAATGCAGGTAAGCGCTATCCCGGGGTGCCGCGAGCCCGTCCCGGGGTAGAGGCGGACGAATGAACGATCACCTGGTGAAGATCGCGCACCCCCGCCTCCAGCCCGGCCTCGCCATGGAGGCCCCGGCCGACCCGAGCGACTTCCTGCTGCTGTTCACGGACGAGACCGAGTCGCGGGCCCGGCTCGTCCGCGACGACACGGGGCGGCCGGTGCTGCGGGTCGGGGCGCGGATGCGGCTGGACGGGACGGTCGTGGACGAGCAGGTCTGGACGGTGCGGGAGCTGGTGCGCCGGCCGGGCCTGACGCTCATCCGGCTGGGCGAGGCCCTGACCGCCTGACGCTCATCCGGCCGGGCGAGCCCCTGGCCGCCTGACGGTCGCTCGCGCCGGGGTCACTCGACGACGAGCTCGACCGGGATGTTGCCGCGGGTGGCGTTGGAGTAGGGGCAGACCTGGTGGGCGGCCTCCACCAGGGCGCGTCCCTCCTCGTCCTGCAGGTGGTCGGGCAGCTCGACGCGCAGCGCGACCGAGAGCGCGTAGCCACCGGCGTCGTTCGGTCCGATGCCGACCTCGGCGGTGACGGACGCCTCCGACACGTCGGCCTTGGCGCGCCTGGCGACGACGCCGAGGGCGCTGGCGAAGCAGGCGGCGTAGCCGGCGGCGAAGAGCTGCTCGGGGTTGGTGCCGGCGCCGGTGCCGCCCATCTCCTTCGGCGGGGCCAGGGCCACGTCGAGCCTCCCGTCGGAGGTGACGGCACGGCCCTCGCGGCCGGTGGCGGTGGCGATGGCGGTGTAGAGGACGCTCATGGATTCGCTCCTTATGGTTGGACGCAACTCGATTGTGCACAACTTAATTGGCAACAGTCAAATCGGGTATCATGGTCGTATGGATGCCCTGCGGCTCGACGACCAGGTGTGCTTCGCCGTGCACGCCGCCTCCCGCGCCCTCGACGCGGTCTACCGGCGTGAGCTGGCGGCGCTCGGGCTGACGTACCCGCAGTACCTCGTGATGCTGGTGCTGTGGGAGCGGCGGCAGGCGTCCGTCAAGGACCTCGGAGTGGCGCTGCGGCTCGACTCGGGCACGCTGTCGCCGCTGGTCAAGCGCCTGGAGGCAGCCGGGCTCGTACGCCGGGAGCGCGACGCCGGGGACGAGCGGTCGGTGCTGGTCCGGCTGACCCCGGAGGGGGCGCTGCTGCGGGCGCGGGCCGAGCCGCTGCCCCGGCGGATCGGGGAGGCGTCGGGCATGCGGCCGGAGGAGCTGGCCGACCTGCACCGGACGCTGGACCGGCTGACCCGCTCCCTCACCGAAGCCGCCGCCCGCCCCTGACCCGGCCCGTCCCCGCCAAGCCGCCCGTCCCGCCAAGCCGTCCGTCCCCGCCGAGCCGGGAGCTGGGATCAGCGGGCGGCGGGCCCGGCCGAGGGGACGTCGCAGCGGCCGGCCTTGACGCCGGCGACCTTCCACCCGGCGTCCGGGAACGGCGACATGAAATGCGTGAGCAGGTCCACCACGTAGTCCGGCACCTGGCCGCCCGGGTCGAGCAGCGACACCATCTGCGGCCCGTCCGCGCCCCGCAGCCTGATGGAGCCGCTCGCCCCTCCCTCCGCGAACCCCGGCCGGGCGTCCACGGTCAGGCAGGCCAGCCGCACCCCGGCGGCGCTGATCGCCTGCCGGGCGCCGATGCGCCGCATCCGCTGGTCGTAGCGGCGCAGCGCGAGGGAGGTCGCGCGGCCCATCCGCACCGAGTCGTGGAACACGTCGGCGCCGACCCTGCGGCTCAGCCGCACGTCCAGACGTACGTCGGGCCGCAGGTCCACGCCCTTGGCACCGAGGTCCAGCCGGTCGTACCGGCCCTCGAACCCCGGCGCGAGGTAGCCCAGCGCGGCGGGCGCCCGCAGCCCGAACGGGATCCGGCCCGGCCGCACCCGCAGCCACGACACGCGCCGCACCGCGAGCGAGACGTCCGCGACGGTGCTGCGGCCCAGTGCGAAGTCGCCGCCCACCTGGTACGACAGGAAGCCGGTCGTGTACGGGACGTCCTTGCTCACGGCGACCCGCTGGCGGGCGACCGGGTCCACGGTGAGCCCGGCCCGAACGGCGACCCGGCCGGTGGGCACGGGCCTGGACACCAGGTCCACGCCCTGGCCGCCGGGGCCGGGCCGGATGGTGGTGTCCGCGGCCAGGTCGGTGACGGAGAGCGCCACGCCGCCGAGCCGCCCGGACGGGTCGGCGAGCCGGCCCTCCACGGCCAGCCGGCCGTCGAGCGCGTTCACCCCTTCACCGGCCCGGCCGCGCGTACCCGGGCCGGCCGCGTTCCCCGGTCCCGGCACGGCCTTGTACGTGACGGCCGGGACGCGCAGCGCTCCACCGGAGGCGTCGGCGTCCAGCCCGAAGACGGCCGGGACGTCGCTGAGGCTGAGCTCGCCGCTGCCCGCCCCCGGCACCGTGACCGCGGCGCTGAGCCGGCGGACGGGCGAGGAGCCGGTGACGCGGATACGCGTGCGCGCCCCGTACGTGCCCTGGACGGCCAGCGTCGCGGGCACCGGGTCGACCGCCACCTGCCCGCGCACCCCGCCGGCCTCGGCGTGCAGGGTGAGCGACCCGAGGGTGGCCGCCGGCCGGACGCTGTACGCGGCCCGTACGACCCCGCCGCCGCCCACCTCGAACGGCCCGACCGCCATGCTGGTGACGGTACGCGGCAGCCCCGCGAGCGTGGCCCGCACCTTGACCGGGACGGGGGCGAGGACGGTGCTGGCGAGGTACACCTCCAGGCTCCCGCCCCCGGGCCGGAACCCGTCGAACGTGACCGCCCTCCTGGCCGGGTCCACGGTGACGCGGTCCGGCAGCCCGGTCAGGTCCACGTACGCCTGGACCCCGAAGCAGCCGCGCCCGGCGACGCAGAACGGCCCGTCCGCGCAGCCCGGCGACCCGGGCGGGCAGCCGCCGTCCACCAGCGAGACGCCGCCGGCCACGGCGGGGGCGGCGGCCATGCCGCGCAGGGCGGCC